>JAITEC010000056.1 GCA_031282225.1 Oscillospiraceae bacterium
CGACGGCCTCCTCCAGGTCGGCGTCGGGCATGACGATGCACGGGTTGTTGCCCCCGAGCTCCAG
The DNA here is from genome assembly GCA_031282225.1 of Oscillospiraceae bacterium. Classification (GTDB taxonomy): domain Bacteria; phylum Bacillota; class Clostridia; order Oscillospirales; family Oscillospiraceae; genus JAISBX01. Next base: position 65 of record JAITEC010000056.1, read on the forward strand.
CGAGTAGCTCTTGACGGACGTGGAGCCCTGCCGCATGAGTGCCTTGCCCGTCTCAGCCGAGCCGATGACAGTGAGCAGACGCGGTATGGTGCTGGAGTTGAGCGCCGGGCCGAGCACGGCGGACGAGCCGGCCAGTATGTTCACAATGCCGTCGGGAATGCCCGCCTTTGCGCACAGTTCCGCGATAAACAGCGTGGCCAGAGGGGTGCTGCTAGACGGCTTGACGATGATGGCGCACCCGGACGCCACCGCCGGCGGGAGCTTGCACCCGAGCATGAGCAGCGGGTAATTCCACGCCAGGTGCGCGACGACGACGCCTACGGGCCGTTTCTCCACCACGTTGTACGCGCCGCCGGACGGGCCGTACTGGTCGGGGATGGACTCGCCCGACACGTGCTTGACCTCCTCCATAAAATAGTCGAGCGTGCCGACCAGCATGAAGAAATCCTCCATGGCGGAGGCGGACGGCTTTCCGGTTTCCAGCGCGTCGAGCTCGGCTATGCGCTGCATGTTCTCCATCAGAAGCGCGCGCAGCGACGCGAGCCACCCGATCCGCTCGACCATCGGGCGGGACTTGTTCGCCTTGAACGCCGCCAAGGCCGCCTGAAGCGCCTGCTCCGCCTGAGCCGCGTCGGCGCCCGGGAAACTGTCGATCAATTCCCCCGTGGCTGGGTTATAGACGTCTACCGCCGCTCCCTTTCCCTCCGTGAGCCTGCCCGCTATAAATTGCTTGTACATTCTAAATTACCTCCCGCTTATATTTTATTTCAATTGTCATATTCTGTCATTATGCGCAGTATTTCCCTGTCGGTCTCGCGCATGCCGAGGCTCGCCATGCGCCCTACGCTGGCGATGGTGTTGTCCACGCCGCGCCGCACTATCCCGTCGCCGCCCAAAAACTGCATCTTCTCGTTTGCGTACATACTGTACCCGAGCATCCCGGAGTGCACGGCCACCGCGATTTTCGCGGCGCATGACGGCTTCGCGCCGTCGCACACCATACCGGAGATGACGGCGAGCGTGTTTACGATGGTGTGCGCCACAACGTCGTAGTCGCCGCCGAGCAGGAACGCTATGCCCGCCGCCGCGCCGCAAGCGGCGCAGACCACGCCGCAAAATGCGCTCAGCTTGCCTATGCTCCTCTTCTGGTCGACTGTGACAAGGTCGGACAGTATCACGGCCCTGTGCAGCATCTCGTCCGAGCAGCCCGTGCCGCGCGCAAATTCCGCCACGGGCACGCACGCCGTTATCCCTTGGTTCCCGCTGCCGGATACAATTATGACAGGCATGTCGCAGCCCCCCATGCGGGCGTCGCTCCCTGCCGCGGCAGATGCCGCGGCTCTCATTTTTATGTCGCTACCGAAAGCGTTGAGTATCGCCTTGCCGATATTGGCGCCCCAACTGTTTTCGAGTCCCTCGCGCGATATGGCGCAGTTACACGCGATCTGCCGCTCAATCAGCGGGCGGACGGCCTCGATATCCGCGTTTTGCGCGAAGTCAAAGATATCGCGGATATTGAGAAGCGCGCAGTCGGCCGCCCGCTCGTCCTCGGACGTGCCGCTCCTCACAAAAACACACTCCCCGTTTCTCTCAATGGCGGCGACCGCCAGATGGTCGCCCACGAGCGTCACGCGCGCGCTGTCTGCATTGCGGTACAGCGTGACGGACACATAGAGCGGTTCTGGGTTCTCGCTGTGGACGACCTCGATAAGGTGATCCCGGAGATAGTCCGTTATCTGCGCAATATCATCCTGCGTGACGCCCTCGAGCACCTCCAGGCCGGCCTGCGCGCGCCCGGCTATTATCCCTCCCGCCGCGGCCGCCTTGATACCTTTCATTCCGCCTGTGTTGGGCACTATGACGCTCCGGGCGTTTTTTATCATGTTGCCGCTGACTTCCACGACGCAGCGCTCCGGCATATCGCCGAGCACCTCGCGCGCCCTTGCCGCGGCAAAAGCTATGCTGCTCGGCTCCGTGCACCCGAGCGACGGTATGAGTTCCTCCTCCAGTATCCGTATGTACGCCTCTGCTGCCCGGTCGCGCTGATCGGGGATGACATCCATGATCTCGCCGACGTTACAGCCCAAATATGCGCATATCTTGATTACGACATCCATCGACACGAGCTCGCCGCGGCTGAGCTTCGCCAGCGTGGAGGAGCCCATGCCGACGGCCTCTTTGAGCTCCATCTTTTTTATCCCCCTGTCCGAGAGGAGCTTGAACAGCTTTCCGTAGCTGATTGTCACAACTCCCGCCACCCCAATTCAGAACATTATTATGTATTGCGACAAAAATATGAGCCATTATATTACTCCGATGTGTCCGTGTCAAGCAAAATTTTCAAGTTTTGAAAGGATTTTTTTCGGAAGTGAAAAATAATCATGATTATTATGCGGATGGGGCGCTGTTCAGAGGGTTTGCTTTCGTCCCGGCAAGAGATCAACGGCGAGGCATGTGTCACTTCGGCACGGGAACAAAGCGAGCAAGAAAACAGTTGACAAACGCGCAAAGGGCGCAATATAATAGCGGCGCGCAGTAAACGGCGGGCACGGAGGGTCGAGTACTGCGGCTTGGAAAAAAACTTTTGACGGGAGGTGTCTATATGGCGGTCCCAAAGGGCAAGGTATCGAAAGCGCGCAGGGACAAGCGGCGCTCATCGCATTGGAAGCTGGAGACCCCGGGCGTTGTCACGTGCCCGAAATGCGGCAAGTACCGCATGCCGCACAGGGCGTGCAAAGCGTGCGGCACGTATAATGGGCGCGACGTGCTGGGCGCCTGAACTTGGACGGAGACGGACTGGCGCGGAGCGGCGCCGCCGGGGCGGCGCGCGGGAAGGCGGTCCGCTCTATTGAGGCGGGCAGCCCTGCGTCCGGCACGATAATAGAGGTAGGGGACGTGGTGAAGCGGATAGACGGCCACGCCATTGCCGACGTGCTGGATTATATGTATCACTCATATGGGCGGCGACCCCTCGTCGAATTGCGCGGGCGAGGCGGCGGAGCAAAGCTCGTCCGCTTCCGCAAGCGGGAGGGCGAGGACTTGGGGCTTCGGTTCGAAGAGCCGCTGATGGAC
>JAITEC010000071.1 GCA_031282225.1 Oscillospiraceae bacterium
CGTCAGCGTAAAAGCGCTCGCCGAGCAATACGGGTTACCGGTGCCTACGGTGTACGGGTGGCGCAAGCAGTACAGGGAGCACGGAGCCAACGCGTTCATCGGATGCGGCAACAGAAGGGCTACCGAGGACGAGCTGTATAAACTCCGGGTCGCCAATGTCCGCCTGCGCAATGAGAATACCCGCCTAAAGCAGGCGCTTGAGCAGTGAGCGCGCGTTCTGGCGGCGATACCACCAAATGCCCCGCCCATAATACGGCGGGGCATTTGACATAGGCGGGCGCTTGATGTAGAATTCACGCAAGCGCGTGGGAGGGACATAACGCATGACTGTTATTACCAACGGCGAGGATGAGACGCAAGCGCTGGGTTCCGCCTTGGCGGCGGGGCTGCGGCGCGGTTGTGTTGTGGCGCTGACCGGCGGGCTCGGGGCGGGCAAGACAGCGTTTGTCAGGGGCATTGCCGCAGGGCTGAAAAACACCTCGCGCGTCACGAGCCCCACGTTCACCGTGGTGAACGAGTATCCCGGCGAGATACCGCTTTTTCATTTCGATTTTTACAGGCTCTCAGGCGCGCGAGAGCTTTTCGGTATCGGATGGGACGACTATTTGGATCGGGGCGGCGTAGTTGCCGCCGAATGGAGCGACATAGCCCCCGAACTCATCCCCGAGGATGCCGTGCGGGTAGATATAGAATATCTCGGGGACAATGCCAGGCGCGTGACGCTGGAAGCCGGGGACGGTTCGGAGGTGATGTTTTGAAAATACTGGCGATAGAGTCGTCCGCTAAGGCAGCGTCTGTTGCAGTATGCGAAGACGGCGAGCTGCTCGGGCAGTATTTTCAAAACAGCGGTCTCACGCACTCGGTCACGCTCATGTGCATGGCGCGCGACTTGCTGGCCAATATCGGTTTGGCCGCGCGTTGCGTAGATGTCTTCGCGGTGGCTGCCGGGCCGGGTTCGTTCACGGGCGTAAGGATAGGGGTGTCAACGGCGAAGGGGCTGGCGTGGGGCGCCGGGAAGCCCCTGTGCGCCGTATCCACGCTTGAGGCTATGGCGTGGGAGGCCTCGGACGGCGCCGTGGCGTGCCCGGTAATGGACGCGCGACGCGGACAGGTGTACAACGCCCTGTTTGCCAGGGAAGGCGGGGCGCCGGCTCGCCTGTGCGATGACAGGGCGATATCGGCGAGCGGGCTCGCGGACGATGTGTCCGCGCGTTTGCGCGGCGCCCATGTCTTGCTTTTCGGCGACGCGGCCGGCGCATGCCTGCCGATATTTAGCGAAAGCGGCATTGCGGCCGGGCTTGCCGGCGACGCGGTAAGGCTGCCGTGCGCGCACGGCGTGGCGCTCGCGGCGACACGCGCCGCTCCGCGCGCGCCGGGAGAGGTGCTGCCCAATTACATTCGCGCGCCGCAAGCCGAACAAAAGCTGACGGGGGGAGGGCGGTAAGCCCGTGGAAGGCAGGGAGGGAACGTGCGCCGGCGGTGCCGGGCGCGCTTCGGGCGCTACGCAAGACTGGGACGGATTGGAAAGCGCGTGCAACGCGTGCACAAGGTGCCCGCTGTGCGCCACTCGCTCGAACGTCGTGTTCGGCGCGGGTCGGCGCGACGCCAAAATCCTGCTCGTCGGCGAGGCCCCAGGAGCGAACGAGGACGCCCAAGGACTGCCGTTTGTTGGCAAGGCGGGCAGTTTCCTCGACGATATGCTTAAAACCATCGGCCTTGGGCGCGACAAGAACGTATACATCACAAATATAATTAAATGCCGCCCCCCGGGCAACCGGGACCCGTTGCCTTCGGAACGGGAGGCGTGCCTGCCGTGGCTGCGCGGGCAGTTCGCGCTCATGCGCCCGAAGCTCACAGTGTGCCTTGGGCGAATATCCGCCGCGGCGCTCATCGGCGAGGACTTTAAAATCACGCGCGACCACGGGAAATGGTTTGAAAAGAACGGCTCACTGTTCACGGCGATTTTCCACCCTTCCGCGCTGCTGCGCGACCCGAGGCGCAGGCCCGATACGTTCGTCGACCTCAAGGACATCCAAAAACGCGTAACGGAGATCGGAAATATTGAATAAAAAGCTGATTGGAATGCTCCAGCCGAGCATGAGGCTGTATTTTATATTGCTCATCGTCTTTGCTGTGTGCACGTTGTTTTTCGGCAAGGACAACTGGCCGCTCGCAGCCGCTGAGATCGCGGTAATAGCGCTGCTGCTAGTCTACACGCGGTACAGCTCGCGCAAACGGGCGGAGGAATTGCTGCATTATATTGAACACGTGGCAAGCGATATGGATACGGCGGCAAAGAGCACTCTGACCGTAACGCCGCTGCCCGTTGTAGTGTTCAGTTCCGTAACCGGCAATATATTGTGGTCCAACCGGCGTTTCCTGGAGATAACGGGCGAACGCGAGCACATATTTGAGATATCCATAAACGACGTCCTGCCGGGGTTTAGCGCCGGGTGGCTGATTGAGGGCGCCGAGAGAGCGCCGTCCCCAATGGAAATACGCGGCCGCAAGTACTCCATGTTCGGCGGCACGTTCAATCTCGGCGGAGAGGCGGACTCGTCAGACAGGTTTGTCATTACGTATTTCGTCGATGTGACGGAATTTGAGAGCGTTCGCGAGGAGTACGGGCTGTCCCGGCCCGTGTTTGCCATAATACTCCTCGACAATTACGACGAGCTATTGCACGGCATGGTTGAAAAGGACAAGTCCGCGCTGCTGTCCGCCATAGACGACAAGATAAGCGTGTGGGCGGGCGGGCGCAGCGGATACCTGTGCAAGTACGACAGGGACAGGTATCTCCATATTTTCGAGTGGCGCCATTACGACAGCGTCATCCGGGACAAGTTCTCGTTGCTCGCCTCGGCGAGGGAGTGCGCGGGCACGGCCGGAATACGGGCGTCCGTCAGCATTGGAGTGGGTTTTGGCGGCGGATCGCCGGAGGCGGACTACACGTTCGCGTCGGAGGCGGTCGAGATGGCGCTCAGCCGCGGGGGAGACCAGGCCGTCGTGAAAAACGGGCAGGGTTTTGAATTCTTCGGGGGGCGCTCCGCAGAGGTGGAAAAGCGCACGCGGGTAAAGACACGCGTAATGGCAAACGCGTTTGGGCGGTTGCTGGACGACGCGTCCTCCGTATACGTGATGGGACATAAAAATGCGGACATGGACGCGCTCGGCGCCGCAGTGGGAGTCTGCTGCATCGCCCGCTCCAGGGGCAAAAAGGCGCGGGTCATTATCGACCTCGATAGGAATATGGCGGGCATGATAGTCTCGCTCATACGCGAATCGGAGAGCATAGGCGATATATTCGTCAATGCCCGGGACACCTCGATAGAGCGCGACGCCGAGAGCCTGCTCGTCGTAGTGGATACCAGCAGGCCGGAAGAGGCCGAGCGAGGCGACCTGATCCCCGCGTTCGGGCGCGTTGTGGTCATAGATCACCACAGGCGGGCAGCGACATATATCGAGGGCGCCGCCCTCAATTTTTACGAGCCATACGCCTCTTCGGCTTCGGAATTGGTGACGGAGCTCATACAGCACCTCGTGGAGCAGCGTGACGTGCACAAGCAGGAGGCGGAGGCGCTCCTGGCGGGCATAGTGCTCGACACGAAGTCGTTCTCTATCCGCACGGGCAGCCGCACGTTTGACGCCGCCGCGTTCCTGCGGAGGATAGGCGCCGACACGGTTAGCGTAAAGCGGCTCATGCAATCCGATTTCGCGGCGGCCATGGCGCGGTACGAGATAGTCAGAGGAGCGCGCATGTACCGCGGCGCCATAGCCATAGCGGCGTCGCAGGGTGCGGTGGACCGCGTCGTCATAGCGCAGGCGGCCGACGAGCTGCTGAATATCGCCGGAGTGCAGACATCGTTTGTGGCGTCCCAAAACGAGGGCGGCGTATTCATATCGGGGCGGGGCATAGGCGGCGTAAATGTCCAGCTGGTGCTGGAAAAGCTTGGGGGCGGCGGCAACCAGTCCACCGCGGGAGCGCAGATGAGGGACGTATCGCTCGAGGGCGCCGTCAGCCTTCTCAAGGACGCAATAGATAAGTACATATCAGAAGCGGAATCCGAATCCGGAAAGGAGCCATAGGCGTGAAAGTAATATTGGAGCAGGATGTAAAAGACCAGGGGAAGAAAGGCCAGTTGATTGAGGTGTCGGACGGGTACGCGCGCAATTACCTGCTGCCGCGCAAGTTGGCATTGAGGGCGACGGAGGACAGCATCAACGCCATGAAACAGCGGGAGAGAGCGAGCGCGCGGCGGGTGGAGGCGGAGAAAAAAGAGGCGGCGGGCGCGGCCGCGATGCTCGAGGGCATACAGGTCAAGATATCCGCCAAGGCAGGCGCCGCTGGGAAGCTCTTCGGCGCCGTGACATCCAAAGAGATATCCGAGGCGCTGCTCGCGCAACACGGCATTGCCGTTGAGAAAAACAAGATCGTCCTCGACGAGCACATAAAGGCGTTTGGCGCTTATGCCGTAAAGTGCAAGCTGGGACACGAGATAACCGGCATAATAAACATCTTGGTCGTGCAAAACACGCAATGAGCGATTTAGCGAACAGACAGGTGCCGCACAGCACGGAGGCGGAGCAGTCGGTGCTGGGTTCGATGCTGATAGATTCGCGCTGCATAGCGGGCGTAATCGGCTCTTTGAATCCGTCCGACTTCTATTCCGACATCAACCGCGCAATCTACGAGACCATACTGTCGATGTTCAACTACGCGGTGCCGGTAGATGCCGTGACTGTGCTCGACAGGATGCGCGAGCGCGGCGTTTGGAGCGAGGATTCGGCGCGGTACATCGTGGAACTTGCGAACATCACTCCCACGGCTGTCAATGTAATGGAATACGCCTCCATTGTCCGCGACAAGGCGCTGCTGCGCGCGCTCGCCGACACCGGGGCGGACATAGCGAATATGGCGCTCGACGGGGAAGGCGGCGCTGCCGGCGTGTTGGAGGCGGCGGAAAAGCGCATATACGCCCTGCGCCAAGGGCGCAGCATATCCGGCCTGGAGCCGGTGTCCAGCGTGTTGATAGGCGTATTTGAGCAGATACGTGAGGCGGCAAAAAACGACGGGGGCATACCGGGGATGTCTACGGGCTTCGGCGATGTGGACAACTACATCATGGGGCTCAACGACACGGATCTCATATTGATAGCGTCAAGACCCGGCATGGGCAAGACGAGCATGGCGCTGAACATAGCAATGCACGCGGCGCGGGAATCGGGAAAGGCGGTGGCCGTATTCTCGCTGGAGATGTCAAAAGAACAGCTCGCCCTGCGCTTGCTGTC
>JAITEC010000159.1 GCA_031282225.1 Oscillospiraceae bacterium
TGGTGCGTCTTGTCGTGCATGAACCCGTATATCAAAATCGTGGCGCCTATTATGGCCAAGGCGAACTCGAACGCGAAGCAGGGATAATACAGCGGCCCCGGCGCGACGGACAGGTGCGGCTGCCAGCCCGCCGTGACCAGTTCCAGGTCCGCATAGTACAGGTGGGTGGCGGGGTATGTGAAGACCGCCAGGCTGAATACCGCGGCGGGAGCGAACAGCGCCGCCACCATCCACTTCTTCTTCGGGGGCTTGTTTATATAGTCCAGCGCGAACATCAGGTAGAGCGGCCCTACGAACGGCGAGCCCAGGTACATGATCTTGCACGCGGTTATCGCGGCGCCCAAATCCGGGGAGGAGACCTCAAAGGCATATCCGAGCGAGTTCATCGCGCTGGCAAGCGCGAGAAAGGCAAAGTACATCATGCGCCTTTGCCGCCATCTCGAAATGGCGTAGCACGCCAGCGCTACGGATACCGCCGCCACTGCGTACTGAGATACGACCACGAACGTTGTAATCGGGTACACCCCCTAATAAATAGCCTATAATAGCATCGAGCCATTCAATGCCGCACGGAAAATATCTGCAGCTCAGGCATTATATTACAAAACAGGCGGGATTGCAAGTTTTTTCGTGCGGTTTCGTCACCGGAGGCGCGGCAGGAGGCGCGGCAGCGCCTCCTGTGACGGGACATCGCAAACGAAATAATTTGCAATTTTTCTCGACTTGTGATAGACTGCGCACAGGCATGCGAAACTCTTGATTTGCATATATGAAAGGAAGGCAAAGACATGAACAAAGCGACAGAACTTCTATCGAAGGCAGGCACATTCTACATAGCGACAGCGGACGGGGATCAGCCGAGGGTGCGGCCGTTCGGCGCGGTGGCCGAGTTCGGCGGCAAGACGTATATCTGCATGAACAACACCAAGAAGGTATTCAAGCAGCTCATTGCCAATCCAAAAATCGAGATCACCGCGACATTCGACGGGGGCGGCAAGTGGTTCCGCCTGCAAGCCGTGGCCAACCGCGACGACACATTGGAGGCCAGGACAAAGATGCTAGAGCAGGTCCCCACGCTCGGCGGCATGTACAAGCCAGACGACGGCATCTACGAGGTGTTCTATCTCACGGACGTCAGCGGCACCGTGGAGTCGTTCGCCGGCGCGCCCGAGACGTTCTGAGCATGGCATATCTCGGCGAAGACGTTCCAAAGCTCGGCTTTGGACTCATGCGGCTGCCTACTGCGGAGGGGCAGGACCCGCGCGGCGGCGATATTGACATAAATAGAACCAGCAAGCTCGTGGACATGTTCCTCGGCGCGGGATTCAAGTACTTCGACACCGCCTACGGCTACGGCGAGGGGAAGTCGGAGGCGGCCGTAAAGTCCTGCATAATCGACAGGTACCCGCGCGAGCGAGCGCTCATCGCGACGAAACTGCCCGCATGGGCGGGTCCCAAGAGCGCCGAGGAGGCGAAAGCGATGTTCTGGACATCGCTGCAGCGCACGGGTGCCGGGTATTTCGACTTCTACCTGCTCCACAACGTCGGCACGCCCAGGACTAAATTCTTCGACGACTACGGCATATGGGACTATGTGTTGGAGCTGCGCGAGCGGGGACTCGTTCGCCACGCCGGCTTCTCGTTCCACGACAGAGCCGACGTGCTCGACCGCGTGCTCACGGCTCATCCGGAGATGGAATTCGTGCAGCTGCAGATAAATTACGGCGACTGGGACTCGGGCACCGTGGAGTCACGCAAGTGTTATGAGGTGGCGAAAAAGCACGGCAAGCCCGTTGTCATCATGGAGCCTGTAAAGGGCGGGTCGCTTGCGAGCCCCGCGCCCCCCGCCAAAGAGATATTCGACGCCGCGGGCACGGGCGCGTCATACGCCTCGTGGGCCATACGCTTCGCGGCCTCGCTGGATTTCAACATAACCGTTCTCAGCGGCATGTCCACCGAGGAGCAGATGAGCGACAACATCTCGTCTATGCGCGATTTCAAGCCCCTCGACCCCTCCGAGCGCAAGGTAATCGAGGATGTACAAAGGGCACTGGCGGCCATACCGTCCGTCCCGTGCACGGGATGCGCCTACTGCGTACCCGAGTGTCCGCAAAACGTCGTCATCCCAAAGATATTCGAGGCCATGAACCGCGACATGGTGTACGGAGACAAGGGCGCGGCGCGCTTTAACTATATGTGGGAGACGGGCTTTGGCGGCAAGGCTTCCGACTGCGTGGCGTGCGCCGGATGCGAGCGCGTCTGCCCGCAGCATATTGAGATCATACAGACGCTGAAAAAAGCCGCGGAGATGTTCGAGCCCGGCAACTGAAACGGCAAAACGCGGAGACGATACCCGCCTCCGCGCCGCCAGCGACCGAAAGGGCCTGCCGCATTTGAGGCAGACCCTTTCGATTCTTGGCTAGTTATTCGCTCAGTACCGTTTGCTCTTGTTTTTCCTCGCCGCTTCCGACTTCTTGCGGCGCCTCACGCTCGGGCTTTGGTAGTACTCTTTTTTCCTGAGATCCGAGAGGACTCCGGCTTTGGCGCAGTTGCGTTTGAACCGCTTAAGAGCGCTGTCCAGGGACTCGTTTTCCTTAATATGAACTTCCGACATTGATCATCCCTCCCCTCCGAAGCGCCCCTCGGCGCCTAAAGGGCCATTTGACATGGCATATCACAGGGCATTTGCCCCAACGCCACAATTATAGCGGGGCGCCGCCGATTTGTCAAGCACAATTACTCGGCATTTCCGGCGTTGTCGGCGGGCATCCACAGCGTCATCCTCGTGCCTATCCCCACGCGGCTTATGGCCTCTATGCCTCCGCCGTGGAGGCGGGCTATGCGCAGCGCTATCGACAGGCCGAGACCGGCGCCGCCGGTGGCGCGCGCGCGGGACTCGTCGGCGCGCGTGAACCTGTCGAATATGTGCGGCAGCGCCTCCGGGTCTATGCCTATGCCGTCGTCCGTTATGGATATCTTTGAATATCCGCCGTCCGTATACGCGCGGGAGGTTATCGTGCCGCCCGGGTCGGTGTTCTTGATTGAGTTGTCCACAAAAATGCGTATGAGCTG
>JAITEC010000041.1 GCA_031282225.1 Oscillospiraceae bacterium
GGGCTTTTTGAGTTTCGCAATCGGCTAACACTTATATTTTCCAGGAGGTTTTCATTATGCGAGTCGTAAAAACGTCCATGCCCGATCCAGGCAACCCGCTTGTAATGCCACTGATGGACACGTCGTCCATATCTCGCAAGTGGATCGACGTCGACTACACACCGGATTGCCCCCATCCCGCCAGGCGGCTGGATATATATCTCCCCGATACCGGCGCCGGCCCCTTCCCCACCATAATCTGCATACACGGCGGCGCGTTCACGGGGGGTGCAAAGGACGATTTTCAGGTATCCGGCTTCGTGGAGGGCGTCGCGCACGGCTTTGCCGTCGCTTCCGTCGAGCAGCGGCTGTGCTATATTAAGCCGGACGGCACATACGCAGACGACGGAGCCTTCCCATACTCGCTGTTTGACTTCAAGGCAGCCATACGCTACCTGCGCGCGAACGCGGAAAAGTACATGCTCGACCCCTCCCGTTTCGCCACGGCGGGCGATTCCGCAGGCGGGTTCCACGCCATCATGGCGGCGGCCACGTCCGGCTGTGCCGCCATGTACGACGATTCCCTGGGGCACGCGGGCGTAGACGACTGCGTACAGGCCGTTGTGGACTGGTTTGGGTGCGGAGACCTCATAATAGAGTCGGAGTTCAACGCCGCCAACCCAACAATGACAATGCCCGACGGCACGCAGATACCGCGCGTCGTGTTTGAGGACGTATTTCTCGGCTTGAAGTGCGTCGACCACAAAAACCTCGCCCGGTTCGCCTCGCCGGAAGTCTGGATAACGGACAAATTGCCCCCCGTCCTGCTGCAGCACGGCAGCGCGGACGAGATAGTCACCGCCGAGTGCTCGCGCCGCCTCGCCGCAGTTATCGCCTCGCGCGCGGGAGATGGCCGCGTGACGTTCGACGAGTTCCCCGGCTGGGCGCACGGCGACGAGCGTTTCTACAGGGACGAAAACCTGGAGCGCGTCTTCAATTGGCTAAAGGAAAAGTTGGCGTAACCCGCTGACCGTCATCATAAAGGCCGGTTATGAGCACAGCCGTTATATTGGCGGGCGGCAATAGCCGCAGGATGGGGCGCGACAAGATGGCGCTCGATTTTGGCGGTAGCTCGCTGCTCCGCTCCGCCGTAGCGAGGTTTTCGCGTTTTTTTGACACGGTCCTAGTCAGCGTGGCGAGTCCCGGGGCGTATGGCGGCGAGGGATTTACTACCGTGCCGGATATCATTCCCGGGCGCGGCCCACTCTCCGGCCTGCACGCCGCGCTCACGTATACGCGGGACGGCGGCGTTTTCCTCTCCGCGGGCGACCTCCCTTTCGCGAGCCCGGCGGCAGCCGTCAAGTTGACCGAGCTGTGCGGCAGCCACGAGATATGCGTCGTGGACGGCACATTGGGCAAGCGCGAGCCGCTGTTCGGCTTTTATAAAAAAACGCTGCTCAACAAGACAAGCCGAGCCCTGCTGGACGGGCGGCACAGCATGTCCGAATTCTTGGACTCGTCGGATACGCTATACGCGCCGCCCGCGCTTCTCGGCGAACTGTGGGACGAGAAAATGCTCACAAACATCAATTCCCCAGACGATTATATAAAACTGACCAAATCGCCCTTCACAGCCTCGCCTTGAAATCCCCGTATCCGAATTCTCGCACCGTGCGCACGGCACCGTCGGTGCCCAGTACTGCGATGGACGGCAGGTTCATGCCGTTAAACGTGGTATTTTTAACCGTGGTGTATATCGCCATGTTCCCAAACGCGAGCCTGTCGCCGGGGCGCAACGGCGCGTCGAACGAGTAGTCGCCAATCACATCGCCGGACAGGCATGTGTTGCCCGCCAGGCGGTACGTATGCGGCTTTTCGCCCGCGCTGCCCGCTCCGGCGACATCCGGGCGATACGGCATCTCGAGCACATCGGGCATGTGGCAGGCGGCGGAAGCGTCGGTTATCGCTATGTCCATGCCGTTCGTGACGACATCGAGCACGGTGGCAACCAGCGCGCCCGCGTCGAGCGCCACGGCCTCCCCGGGCTCGAGATACACCGTAAGCCCGTATTTCGCGCGGAACTCCCTAATGCGGCGCACGAGAGAGGCAATATCGTAACCCGGCCGCGTTATGTGGTGTCCGCCGCCAAAATTTATCCACTCCAATTGATGAAAACACCTGCCGAACAACCGCTCCACTTCGTCGAGTGTGGCTATGAGAGCGTCGCTGTCCTGCTCGCACAGCGTGTGGAAGTGCAGCCCGCTTATCCCGGGCGGCAGCTTGTCCGGGAAGGCGGCGGCTACGGTGCCCAAGCGGCTGTACGGCGCGCACGGGTCGTATATGGTGTGCTCTTGAGTTGAAAACTCCGGGTTCACGCGGATGCCAGCCCTCGCGCCGGAGGCCAGTGCCCTCTCTCCGTAGAGCTCCCACTGCCTAAACGAGTTGAACACCACGTGGCCGGCGTACCGCAGCAGCTCGTCGAACTCCTCCGGCCTGTAAGCGGGCGAGAACACGTGCGTCTCCCCGCCCATCTCCTCATATCCCAGGCGCGCCTCGTGCAGCCCGCTCGCCGCCGTCCCGTCGAGGTAACGGCCGATCAGCGGGTATAGCGCGTAGTTGGCAAAAGCCTTCTGCGCCAGCAACACGCGGCACCCGGCCCCGTCGCCGACGGCGCGCAGTATCTCCAGGTTTTGTACCAGCTTCGCCTCGTCTATCACGTAGCACGGCGTGGCGAGGCGTCTCGCCGCAGCGATGTAGTCTGTCATGGCGCCGGCTCAGTCCACTAACACCGGGGAGAAATCCTCCGTCCACGGCAATCCCCACTTGCCGAGCCCGTCCATGAACGGGTCCGGGTCGAACTCCTCCACGTTATACACGCCCGGGCGGCGCCAGGCGCCGGTCATTACAAGTCCCGCGCCTATCATTGCCGGCACGCCCGTGGTGTACGATATGGCCTGCGAGCCCACCTCCCTGTAGCACTCCTGGTGGTCGCAGACATTGTAGAGGTAGTAATTTACCGGCCTGCCACCCTTTTCGCCCGTGAATACGCAGCCTATGTTCGTCTTGCCTCGCGTGCGCTCCCCGAGCGAGGCGGGATCCGGCAGCACCGCTTTTAGGAATTGCAGCGGCACGATCTCCATGCCGTTGTACTCTATCGGCTTTATCGACGTCATACCCACGTTCTCCAGGCATCGCAGATGCGTGAGATAGCTCTCTCCGAACGTCATGAAGAAGCGTATGCGCCGGACTCCCTTTATATTGACGGCCAGGCTCTCTATCTCCTCGTGGTGCAGCAGGTACATATCTCGCGGGCCCACTTGCGGGAAGTCGTACCCGCGCTTTATCTCCATAGGCGCCGTGTGCACCCATGCGCCGTCCTCCCAATAGCTGCCCGGCGCCGTCACCTCGCGGATATTTATCTCGGGGTTGAAGTTCGTGGCAAACGGGAGCCCGTGGTCGCCGCCGTTGCAGTCGAGGATGTCTATGGTGCGTATCACGTCGAAATAGTGCTTCTGCGCGTACGCGGAGAACACTCCCGTGACGCCGGGGTCGAAACCGCAGCCCAACAGCGCCGTGAGACCCGCCTCCTCGAAACGGCTGCGGTACGCCCACTGCCAGCTGTACTCGAATTTCGCCGTGTCGGGCGGCTCATAGTTGGCGGTGTCTACATAATGCACCCCCGCCTCCAAGCACGCGTCCATAATGGACAGGTCCTGGTACGGCAGCGCGAGATTGAGCGCGACATCGGGTCTATACTCCCGCATGAGCGCCGCGAGCGCCGCCGCGTCGGAAGCGTCCACGCGCTGCGTATACACGGCTGTCGGCGTGCCGGTCGCGTCGAGCCTCGCTTTTAAGGCATCGCATTTTCCCTTTGTGCGGCTGGCTACCATGACCTCGCCGAATACCTCGCTGTTTTGGCAGCACTTGTG
This sequence comes from Oscillospiraceae bacterium, assembly GCA_031282225.1. Classification (GTDB taxonomy): domain Bacteria; phylum Bacillota; class Clostridia; order Oscillospirales; family Oscillospiraceae; genus JAISBX01. The sequence goes on from JAITEC010000041.1 coordinate 3,909, forward strand.
CGCCGCAACCGAGGCGACTCCCCCGCAGCCGATTATAAGCACCCTCCCCATGCGCGTACCTCCTCAAATTAATAAACGACTTTATTTGTGAATTATCAGCAGCAGTTCCCGCAGGGTCACGCAGGCGGCGGCGGCGGATATGCCGCTCGTGTCGTAGTGGGGGGACAGCTCCGTTATGTCCGCGCCTACTATGTTGGCGCCCGCCAGCTCCAAAACAGCGGCGAGCAGCTCGCGGAATGTCGCGCCGCCGGGCTCAGGCGTGCCCGTGCCGGGCAGACACGACGGGTCAAGCACGTCGAGGTCCACGGTCACGTATACGGGCAGTCCGCCGAATGAGCGCACGGTCTCTCCCACGCCACGCAGGTCATACATCCGAGTGACGGCGTGCTCCGCCGCGAATTCGAGCTCGCGGCGCTCCCCGCTGCGTATGCCAAACTGGTAAATCCTGCCGTCTCCCACAAGCTCGTGCGCGCGCCGCATTACCGTGGCGTGCGACAGTCTCTCTCCCATATACTGCTCCCGCATGTCGCAGTGCGCGTCGAAATGCACAACGCGCAGATCTGGGTGCGCCCGGGATGCGGCGCGCAGCGCGCCCAGCGTCACCAAGTGCTCGCCGCCGAGCATGACAGGGCGCTTGCCGTCTCGCAGGTACTCCCCGGCGCGCTCGTCTATGAGTTCCAGCGCGGCGGCGGCATTTCCGAAAGGCAGCTCCAGGTCGCCCCCGTCAAAGACGCGTATATCGCCAAGATCCCTGTTTTGGTACGGGGAATATGTCTCTATGCCATACGACTCCGCGCGTATGGCGCCGGGCCCGAAGCGCGCCCCGGGCCTATATGAAGCCGTGCCGTCGAACGGCGCGCCGAATACTGCGGCATCCGCCCTCTGGTACGTGCTATCGCAGCCTATGAACTGCTCATGTCCCGCGTTCGGCACTTCTCAGCATCTCCTCTACGTATGTGGGCAGGCAGAAAGCTCCCGCGTGCAGCTTCGTGTTGTAGTAGCGCGTGCGCAGTCCCAAGGCGTTCCATGCATCCGCGTCGAGCCCGCGCACGGGGTGCATGCCTTTAGACGCGAACCCGAACAGCCAATAGCCCGAGGGGTATGTGGGTATGTGCGCGTGGTACACGCGGCATAGTTCAAACGAGCTGTATATGCGGCTGTGCGCGCGCTTCATCGCGTCGGCGTCCGCCGCGTAGAACGGGCTCTCGTGCTGGTTGACCATTATGCCGCCGTCGCGCAGCGCCTTGTGGCAGCTGCCGTAGAACTCACGCGTGAACAGGACCTCTCCGGGGCCGAACGGGTCGGTAGAATCGACAATTATCAAATCGTACTCGCTCTCTCGCCCGCGCACGAACCGCAGCCCGTCTTGGTAGTGCAGCGCGACGCGGCTGTCGTCGAACCCGCACGACACGCTCGGCAGGTACTCGCGGCACACCTCCACCACGGCCGGGTCTATCTCCGCCACGTCCACGCGCCTTATCCCGCCGTACCGCACTAGCTCGCGCACCGCTCCCCCGTCGCCCGCGCCAATGACGAGCACGTCGCGGATATCCGGGCGGACGGCCATCGGCACGTGCGTTATCATCTCGTGGTAGATGAACTCGTCGCGCTCGGTGAGCATGAGATACCCGTCGAGCGTCAGCACGCGCCCGAACTCGTCCGACTCGAACACGTCTATGCGCTGGTAGTCGCTGCGCCCGCTGTACAGCTGCCTGTCAAACCTTATCCAGAATTTTACGTTCTCGGAGTGGTCCTCCGAGTACCACAGTTCCATATAAAAATCAATCCGCCTCTCAAGCGAGAATATTGATGTTCTCCGTCGCCATGTCCTCTGTACCCGTCAGCGAGCAGCCCTTTTCCTTCGCGTACAGTATATAGTCGGCTATGTCCGCCGTTATGCGCTCGCCGGGCGCCAGTATCGGTATGCCGGGCGGGTAACACATGACAAACTCCGTGCATATCCCACCCACTGCGCCCCTCACGGTCGCCGCCCTGTGCGGAGCGTAAAACGCGTCCTGCGGCGTCATCTCCACGTGCGGGGCGATATACTCGTACCGCAACAGGCCGCTCCCGTCGCGCTTGTATCGCCTGCGTATCTCGTACATAGCGCTTATGAGGCGCTCTATGCTCTTTATCTTGTCGCCCGCAGTTATATACGCCAGGATGTTCGCTATGTCGCCAAACTCTATCTGTATGTCGTACTCGTCGCGCAGTATATCGTAAACTTCGATGCCTGCAAGGCCGATGCCGAGCGTATTCACGGACAGCTTGGTCCTGTCGAAATCGAAGACCGAGTCCCCGTTTACCAGTTCCGAAGAGAACGCGTAGTAGTCGCCTATGGCGTTTATCTCGCCGCGCGCGTAATCGACGAGCCGGACCGCTTTCGCAAAAAGCTCCGCGCCGCGCAGCGCCAGGTCGCGCCGGCATATGTCCAGGCTCGACAGCAGGAGGTACGACGCGCTCGTGGTCTGGGTGAGGTTGATCATCTGCCTTGCCCTGTCCGCGTTCACGCGCTCGCCGCATACGAGAAACGAGCTTTGCGTGAGGGAGTTGCCGGACTTGTGCGCCCCGATGGACGACATGTCCGCCCCCAGCGCCATTGCGCCGCTCGGCATCCCCTCGCCGAAGTAGAACTGCGTCCCGTGCGCCTCGTCGGCAAGTACAAGCATGCCGTATTCGTGCGCGCGCCGCGCGATGCCCGCCACGTCGGAACACACCCCGTAGTACGTGGGATTATTTACCAGCACGGCCTTGGCGCCAGGGTTTTTCTCAATGGCATGTGCCACATCCCGCGCGCCCATGCCGAGCGCTATGCCCAGCCGGGGGTCGGTCTGCGGGTTCACGTACACGGGGACGGCGCCCGTGAGTATCAGCGCGTTTATTACGCTGCGGTGCACGTTGCGCGGCAATATTATCTTGTCGCCGCGACCGCACGCGTAGAGCACCATCGCCTGTACGGACGACGTGGTCCCGCCCACCATGAAAAACGCGCGCGCCGCCCCGAAAGCGTCCGCCGCCAGCTCCTCCGCCTCACGGATGACGCCCACGGGGTGGCAGAGGTTATCGAGCATTTTCATGGAGTTCACGTCGACGGAAAGGCACCGCTCGCCGAGGAAGTCCTGCAGCGGCCCGCTCCCTCGCCCGCGCTTGTGTCCTGGCACGTCAAACGGCACTATGCGCATGTCGCGCAGCTTGGAGAGCGCCTCGTATATAGGTGCTCTCCCCTGGTTCGCCGCGTCCATCAGTACAGGTTTATCCCGCTGAATATCTCGATCATTTCCTGGCGCAGATTGTTCGTGATATTCAGCCTTGTCTTGGGCGCTATCTCGTACACGTCGGTATTGAACAGATAGTTTTGGAGCACGACTTCCTTGATGAGCATCTTCGTGTGGAACAGGTTCGACTGGTACACGTTTATGTCCACGGCATCGTACCGCGCCAAAATATCGTCGTCTATATAGTCCTGTATGGACCTTATATTGAGGTCGGAAAACAGTTTTTTCCCCGATACGTCGCGCGTAAACCCGCGCACCCTGTAGTCCATCGTGATTATGTCGGAGTCGAAGCTGCCAATGAGAAATCCAAGGGTAGAAAGCGGCGTTATATCGCCGCAAGTGGCGACATCTATGTCCACCCTGAACGTGGCTATTGAGTTGCCGGGATGAAACTCCGGATATGTGTGCACGGTGACATGGCTCTTGTCGAGATGAGCCAGCACCGCGTCGCCTTGCAGGCGGCACGCCGTCGACTCGTCGGCTATGAGGAGCGCGGCGGAGGCGCCCTGCGGCTCATAGTCCTGCTTGGAGATGTTTATCACGTTCGCGCCTATCATCTCCGTCACCCTTACGAGTATGCTCGTCAGCCGCTCGGAATTGTACTGTTCGTCCACATACGCGATGTAGTCTTGCTGCTCGCGCTCCGTCTTCGCGTAGCAAATGTCGTAGATATTGAAACACAGCGACTTTGTCAGGTTATTGAATCCGTATAGCTTCATCTCGTTTGTCATCTATCATCCCCCATTCCGGGAAAATTCGCGCCTATGTCGCGCTGCGCATAATATACGCTCCCGCAAGGGGAAAGTCAACTGTCCGATTCTGCGACAACGCCGTACCGCTCTTCCAGCGCGCGCGATATGTCCATCGCGCGCGTGATGCGCGCGCGGGCAGCGGCGTACGCGGCGGGGTCGGCGGCAAAGCGGCGGGCCGTGTCTCGCAGCGTGGCCTCCAGCGGGACCGTGCCGCCCGCGCGGCACAGCTTGTCCGCTAGATACAGCAGCATAGAGGCGTCTATATCGACGCGCTCCGGCGGCATCTCCATGTGGCGGCCCACGGCCATGGCGGCCTCGGGGTACCCAAGCGACAGGAGCAGCAGCATCCCGGCACGCGCGTGATCCGGCTCGCGCCTGCATATGTCGTGCAGCAGGCACGACGACCTGAGCAGCCCGACGTCTATATCCGCGCCCGCGCCGTTGCAGCGGCGCGCCAAGGCATCCGCTACGCGCGCCACACTCTTGCAGTGCGCTACGATGTTCCCCGGGGTGCCATAACGTTCTAGCAGCGCGAGCGCCTCGCCCTCGTCGGGGTACGTCGGCAGCCCGAGTATCCGCAGCAGCGCGGCGTATCCCTCCGGCGTGTCCATGTCGGCGGCGGCGCCCGGGTCGTCCACGCGCACGTCCAACCGCCGAAAGCGCGATAGATAGGCGCGCATACCGCCCTCGCCGTCAAATTCGCCGATGGAGCTCAATACTCCCGCCGGGATCAGCGGCGGGTGTCCCGGCGCGCCGTTGAATACGGGGTATACAACACGCCCCGGCGCCCGCCGGGATGCGGACAGCAGGCGCTTTAGTGTGTCTTGGCTAACCGCGCAGCAATCCACAGGCAGCAGAAAGAACGCTTCCGTATCCGCACAGAGAGCGCGCGCCCCGGCAATGACGGACGACAACATCCCATCGTCGTAGCGCGCGTTGTGTACGATATCCACGTTCAAGCCGCAACGCCGGAGCTCCGCCCCGACGTCGCAGCTCCGGTAACCCGTTACGACCGTCACGCGCTCAACGCCCGCCTGTTTCGCCAGATGGACGGCGCGCGCTACGGCACTTTGCCCGCCGACGGGCAGCAATGGCTTGAACGCCCCCATCCTAGACGAATACCCCGCCGCGAGGATCACCGTTGCAGGCTTCACAGCGCCGATTGAGCGAACCGGTCTACTTTACTTCAACCGTGGCGCCGACCGCTTCGAGCTTCGCCTTTACCCCGTCGGCCTCGTCCTTGTTTACCGCCTCTTTGATCTTCGCCGGGACGCCCTCTACGAGAGCCTTGGCCTCCGCCAGCCCGAGTCCGGTTATGGCGCGCACTTCCTTGATGACCTTGATCTTCTCGGCGCCGAAACTCGTCATTACGACATCGAACTCCGTCTGCTCCTCCGCTGCGGCCTCCGCGCCCGCAGCTGCTCCGCCTGCGGCCGGCGCCGCCATCGCCGCCGCCGACACGCCGAATTCCTCTTCCAGGGCATGTACGAGTTCCGACAGTTCGATCACCGTAAGCGCCTTGACCTCTTCGATGAGCGCGGTTATTTTTTCACTTGCCATTATTATAAATACCTCCGTTTAATTATACACATTGAGTGCGGAATGTCCATAATAAGAAGTTGCGTTAGGATTCCAAAATTGCAGAACATCGCCTTTTCTTAATGTTGTGCTGATATTTGTGTATACTGAATTATCATTGTACCCTGTAGCCCTTGGTCCGTTACCGGTATTTGCCGTTGCAAAATCCCACAAATCCGCTACTCCTACAAATGCAGGTTTTTCATTTCCTGTAGAGTCGTAATTACGACCCCACCAACCAGTTACCATTCTGTAGTCAGCTGCAACTCGAGCTTTTAGTGCTACTGCTGTTGGATTAGAATATGTGTTATCGGTATAAAGGTTCTAAATAGTATATCCTGAAGTTCCCCCATATCCCGCCCATATGCACTGCGAAACAAAATTGGTACAATCGGGAGATGAACGCTTGAAAACATAGTTATCGTATTTGTCTCCAAGCCAATATCCCCACGAACGCGCTGATGCCGCATCATAACTTACGCTAATGGTCTGCACAAGAAAAGTGTTATCGACGTTTTCACCTATATCTCTTGCAGACTCTTTGCTTCGAGTTACCTCTATTTCATTTTCCATTTCATTTATAGAAACTGCGCCAGTCGCGCTTTCGTTGTCAGAGGCAACTATATCCGCGCTCTTTCCAGAAAACAGCTCATCGATAATTTTAAATAATTCATCATCGGTAAATATTGACTTCCCGTGGACAGCTTTTGCGTTTTCTAGTTCTGCGAGGCGACAGTCAATGTCTGAAGACTCGGCTCTGATTTCAGTTACCTGCCTGTTTTTGATTTTCAGAGTAAATATTGTACCCTGCCCACTCCGCTCTCCGGCGAATTGATATGAGGCTCCAGCATACACTTCAACCTCCATGTGAGATTCAAGGTCTGTAACATTCAAGACGGTAAGCTGGCTGACTTCAACATCAGAAATGCCGCCATAGTGAATTTTGTAACTGGAATACTGAAACACTTGCTCTTTCATTATCAAATAAGAAATTGGGTCTAGCTTTTCCAAGTCAAAGTCGGAAAGACTTCCCGTCTCAAGAACTGCGTAATAATTCTCAAAAAAGTCGCACAGTATGTCCGCAATTTCAGGATACCCACCATCATCAAACGAGTACACTAGCGATTTTTTGAGTGGAGCTTCCATTTGAGCCTCCACAGGATTTTGAAGCTTCCCGTCATCAGGAAGAGTAACCTCTGAATTGCTCAATTGCGCATTTTGCGAACTGGGCATAGTTTCAGCTTCCTGCTTGCTCTGCGCGCTAGACAATAATCCGCCGCAGACGAAAAGAATTGTGCAAGCAATGACGACGTGTATAAATGTTTTTTTCATGAGCTACCTCTGCTTAATAATTAGCGTTGAGTTTTGACACTCCCGCTATGCGTGCCGCCGGCAATAGCCTTACTGCCCGGACTGCGTTTCGGCCGATGTTACGGCTTCAGCTGCCGTGTCTGTGACCGGAGCTTCCGGATCCGTGTCCGCGCCGTTTTGATCGCCGCCGCCTTTTTTCTCCGCTATCGCCTTGACGACGGCGGCAAACATCGCTATCGGCGCCAGCATCGTGCCGAGCACCTGCGCGCGCAAGATGGGCAGCGGGGGAATGGCGGCCAAGGCGTTGACCTCGTCTACGGACAGCACCTTGCCGTCCATGAAGCCGCCCTTGATGAAGAAGTGGTTATCAAACTTCGTCGCGTACTCCTTGATAAGCCGCGCGGGCGCTATGGC
>JAITEC010000149.1 GCA_031282225.1 Oscillospiraceae bacterium
TTCCGATCTCTAACGCGATGATCCGGCAGATTGCGGGCGTAGGCCCGGTAACTGACGGGGAGTATGTCCGGTATCGGCGTCGGTCGCCGATACGCAATCGGGCGGCTGGGGGAGTGCTGTATCGACGTTTTTGCGCCGGGCGGGCGGCCGGAGAGTATCCGGTTTTTTTCCGCAGCGGAATGATACGCACGGTTAAGCGTACAGATATTTTCCCACACGTACCGACAGAGTATAACAATGAAACATGTCGGAGGGAGACACAGGAATGGCCATAGGAAAAAAAATGATACGGATACGTCTCAAGGCGTATGACCACCAGCTCATCGACCAGTCGGCGGCGACGATCGTGGAGACTGCAAAGCGCACGGGCGCGCAAGTATCCGGCCCAATACCGCTGCCGACAAAAAAGGAGATAGTGACGATCCTGCGCGCGGTTCACAAGTACAAAGACAGCCGCGAGCAGTTCGAGCGGCTGACACACAAGAGGCTGATTGACATCATAGGTCCCACGCAGAAGACGGTGGAAGCCCTTATGTCGCTCGAACTGCCTGCGGGCGTCGAAATTGAGATAAAGCTCTGAGGGGAGGAAAAACGTGGAAAAGGCGATCATAGGCAAGAAAGCGGGCATGACGCAGATTTTCGACGGCAACGGGCGGGTAATACCGGTTACGGTCATTGAGGCGGGCCCGTGCGTCGTGGTTCGAAAGAAGACTCCGGAGAGCGACGGGTATGCCGCCGTGCAGCTCGGATTTCAAGATATCAAGGAGCGCAAGCTGACAAAGCCCGAGGCGGGGCACTTTAAGAAAGCCGGCGTGCCGCCCAGGAAGATACTCAAAGAGTTCAAGCTTGCGGACACGGACGCGCTGGAGGTCGGCGGACTGATAAGGGCGGACGCCTTTGCGGAGGGCGACAGGGTAGATGTCACGGGCGTGTCGAAGGGCAAGGGATTCGCCGGGGTCATCAAGCGGCACGGCGCGCGCAGGACGCCCACTTCGCACGGGGGCGGCCCCGTGCACCGCCACGCGGGCTCTATGGGCTCCGGAACGGATCCTGCGCGCATTTTCAAAGGAAAAATTGGGGCGGGTCACATGGGATCCCAGCGCGTGACAGTGCAGAACCTCGATGTCGTAAAAGTCGACGCGGAACTCGGTTACATCGCCGTCAAGGGCGCGATTCCGGGCCCGAGGGGGTCGGTAGTATACGTCAGGGACACGGTAAAAAACAACTGAGCGGGAGGGACGCGAGGACAGATGGCTATTGTTAAAGTTTACAACATGGCTGGCGAGGAAACGGGCGAGACGGCGCTCCCCGACGCCATTTTCGGCATAGAGCCGAATAAATACGCCATGCACGAGGCCGCAAAGAACCATTTGGCGAATATGCGTCAGGGGACGCAGTCCGCGCTGACACGCGCGGAGGTCTCGGGAGGCGGCGCCAAGCCATACCGACAAAAGGGGACGGGGCACGCGCGGCAAGGTTCCACGCGCGTCCCGCAGTACACGCACGGCGGCGTGGCGTTCGCGCCAAAGCCGCGCGACTACAGTTACAGGATCAACAAAAAGCTGCGCAGGCTCGCGCTCAAGTCCGCGCTGTCCGCGAAGGCGGTCGCGCAGTCTGTTGTGGTGATAGACAGTATTGAGCTCGGAGCCATAAAAACAAAGGACTTCAAGAAGTTTTTGGACGCCGTGGGGATAGGCGGCAAGGCACTTGTCATAACGCCCGAGGTCAGGCGTAACGTAGTGATGAGCGCTCGCAACATTCCGAAGATCCTCACCGCCGAGGCATCGCTGCTGAGCGTGTACGACATAATCAATTCGGACAAGATAGTGGTGGACGCTGCGGCGCTTCCGAAGATAGAGGAGGTCTACGCGTAATGAGAACGGCTTACGACATTGTTTTGAGACCGATTATTACAGAGCAGTCGATGGAACACGGCAGTATCGGCAAGTACGTCTTCGAGGTCGCGCGCGACGCCAACAAGATCGAGATCAGGCAGGCGGTGGAGACAATATTCGGCGTAGCTGTGGACAAGGTGACGACGCTCAATATGCAAGGCAAGAAAAAGCGCACCGGTCGCTACCCCGAGGGGAGCAGGAAAGCGTGGAAAAAAGCGGTTGTCAGGTTGGCGTCCGACTCAAAAACCATCGAATTCTTTGAGGGCATGGTATAATAAGGGCGGCGGCCTGAAAACGAAAGGAGCGGTCATTATATGTCCGTCAGACTATATAAACCCACAACGCCCTCAAGAAGGCATATGTCGGTGTTGGATTTCAGCGAGATCGACAAGAGAGCTCGCCCGGAGCGCAAGCTCACACAGGCCATCAAAAAGCACTCGGGCAGGAACAGCTATGGGCGCATAACCGTCAGGCACAAGGGCGGCGGAAATCGCAGGAAATACAGGATTATAGATTTTAAGCGCGACAAGACAGAAGCGGTCGGACGCGTCCTGCGTTTGGAGTACGACCCGAACCGCAGCGCCAACATAGCGCTCGTGGAATACCCGGACGGCGACAGGCGCTATATATTGGCGCCGCTCGGCCTGTCGGCGGGCGACGCGGTGGAGTCGTCGCCGAACGCGGACATAAAGCCGGGCAATGCGCTGCCCATTTCAGCCATACCAGTGGGCACTGTCATACACAACATCGAGCTGTATCCCGGGCGGGGCGCGCAGCTCGTGCGCTCGGCGGGCGTCGCCGCGCAGTTAATGGCAAAGGACGGGGGCATGGCGCAAGTGCGGCTGCCGTCCGGCGAGTATCGGCTTATACGCCTCAATTGCAAGGCGACGATTGGACAGGTGGGGAATGTGGATCACTCAAACATTTCCGTCGGCAAGGCTGGCAGGGCGCGCCATATGGGGATCAGGCCCACTGTGCGCGGCTCGGTTATGAATCCGAACGACCACCCGCACGGCGGCGGCGAGGGCAAGAGCCCTATAGGCAGGCCGGGGCCCGTGACGCCGTGGGGCAAGCCGACGCTCGGCTATAAGACGCGCAAGGTGAAAAACCGCACGAACAAATTTATTGTAAAACGCCGCAGCGCGAAATCGTAGGGGGGCTCTTGTATTATGAGCAGAAGTATAAAAAAGGGGCCGTTTGCGGCGCGTGAGCTTTTGAAGCGGGTCGACGAGATGAACGCTTCGGGCCAGAAAAAGGTTCTTAAGACATGGTCGCGCGCGTCCACCGTCTTCCCGACGTTCGTCGGGCACACAATAGCCGTGCACGACGGGCGCCGGCATGTCCCGGTGTACATCACGGAGGATATGGTAGGGCACAAATTGGGCGAATTTGCGCCGACGCGCACGTTCCGGGGTCACGCCGGAAGCAAGACGACAAGATAGGGGGGCTATCATATATGGGTGCACAAGCGCATTTGAAGTACGTGCGGATCTCGCCGAGAAAATGCAAGATCGTCTGCGACCTCATACGCGGCAAAGATGCCGACGTGGCTAGGGCAATTCTTATGGCGACCCCCAAGGCGGCGTCTGAGCTCATGGTAAAGCTGCTCGACAGCGCCGTCGCGAATGCCGAGAACAATCACGGCATGGATCCCGGCAGCCTGTACGTCTGCGATACGTATGCGAATCCCGGACCCATAATCAAGCGCATGATGCCAAGGGCGCACGGCAGGGGGCATCGCATAAACAAGCGCACCTCGCATATCACAATCGACGTGGCTGAGAGAAATTAAGGGGGATAGCTTATGGGACAGAAGGTCAATCCGCACGGATTCAGAGTTGGCGTGATCAAGGATTGGGATTCGCGCTGGTACGCGCGGCCCGACAAGGTGGGCGACCTTATCGTGGAGGACTACAATATCCGCAAATATCTCAAAGAGCTCCTCTATACCGCCGGCGTGCCGAAAATTGAGATAGAGCGGGACAACACGCGAGTGAGAATATTCATTCACTGCTCGCGTCCCGGCGTGATAATCGGTAAGGGAGGCGCCGAGATT
>JAITEC010000157.1 GCA_031282225.1 Oscillospiraceae bacterium
ATTGAATCGGGTTCCGCGACAAGTAATTCGGCTACAGCCTGTGAATTGGGGTTTACAAGTTTGTCAATGATCGCGTTCAAAAAAATATTGATAGCGATGTTGGAACCGAAATAAATGAGCATTCCCAGCGCAACTGACCGAATTGCCGCCCACAATCCGTCAAATATGTCGGAAAACGACGCCCGGAGGTAGTTGAACGCTATTATGAGTATGTAAACAAAACTGACGGTGTACGACACGAGCGTCAGCAGCGCGCCAGTGCCTTCCCGCGCGAGATGCGGAAAGGCGGCGGACAGCAGCAGTGGCACAATAAAAGCGTGCATGGGTATGAAGAGCATGGCCGCCAGCCGCTCCCGCGCCGTCATGGGAGGCTTGAATTCTTTTTTCATACGGTTATCGGGCCTCATATCAATTTTTTCAGGTCGTTGAGCAGGTTGAGTGCCTCCAGCGGCGTTATCGCGTCTACATTGGCGCTGCGCAGCCTCTCAGCCAGCTCCCTGGCGCCAATGTCGCCGAGCGATATCTGGCTTTTGGCGCCGGCGCCGTCGTCATCGGCGCCGGACGGCAGCCCGGGGGAACTCTCCAACTCGCGCAGTGCCGCTTTCGCGCGATTAATTACGCGCGAAGGTATCCCCGCGAGCTTTGCGACCTCTATGCCGTAGCTGTCGTCCGCGCCGCCCGGGACTATCTTGCGCAGAAATATAATGTCGTCCCCGCGCTTCTTGGCGGTGATATTGTAGTTTTTTATTCCGTCGAACAGGCGCTCCATATCTTGGAGCTCGTGATAGTGCGTTGCAAACAGCGTCTTCGCTCCCAGCGCGCGCGAGTCGGCGCAGTGTTCTAGAACTGCGCGTGCTATAGCCATGCCGTCGAACGTGGATGTCCCCCTGCCAATCTCGTCCAATATGAGCAGACTTTTCTTTGTAGCGTGCGCCAGTATTTCCGCCACCTCTGTCATCTCAACCATAAAGGTGGATTTGCCGGAGGCGAGGTCGTCCGATGCGCCTATGCGGGTGAATACCCTGTCAACAACGCCGATTCGCGCCGATCGCGCCGGGACAAAAGAACCTATCTGAGCCATGAGCGCTATGAGCGCTACCTGGCGCATATATGTGGATTTCCCCGCCATGTTAGGGCCCGTTATTATGGCCACGCGCTGCGAGTCCGTGTCGAGATACGTGTCGTTTGGCACAAAAAGCGATCCGGCCTGCGTCTTTTCTACGACGGGATGGCGTCCGTCGCGAATGTCTATCACGCCCGAGGCATCTATCTCAGGCATGCAATATCCCTCTTGCGCCGCTGCCTCCGCAAGTGAGTAGAGCGCGTCCGTATCGGCGATGGTGTCGGACGTCTCCTGCACGCGCGCGACGCGTCCCGCGATTTTTGCTCGCAAATCCACAAACAATTCGTATTCGAGCGAAACGAGCCTGTCGCGCGCGGAAAGCAGTTCGCTCTCAAGCGACTTGAGCTCGCCCGTGACAAAGCGCTCGCAGTTTGCCAGCGTCTGGCGCCGCACATAGTCATCCGGCACGTCGTCTGAACTCGACCTCGGTATCTCAATGTAATAGCCGAACACGCGGTTATACCCGAGCTTGAGCTTTTTTCCCGTGCGCTCGCGCTCCCGCGCCTCAATGCCTGCCATTGCCGCGCCGCTGTCGCGCAGCAGCGCCCTTAGCCTGTCCACCTCGCCTTCGACCCCGTCGCGTACGATGCCCCCCTCGCGCGCCGATAACGGCGGATCGTCGCAGAGGGTGGCTTCTATATCGCACCTTATGTCCTCTAGCGCATCCATTTCGCCCGCCCCGGAGAGCATGGACGAGCGCATGGCAGCCAGCAGGCGCGTGAGCTCTGGGATATGGCTTATAGACGATGCCAGTGCCTTCATGTCCCTCGGATTGGCGCTTCCGTATACAATCCGGCCGATCAGGCGCTCCATGTCCCCAATTTCGCGCAGCGCGGCGCCCAGTTCGCCCCGCGACACGGCGTTTTTGTTCAATTCGTCCACTCCGCAAAGCCGCCTTGTGATCTTCGCCGGGGACAGCAGCGGGCGCAGGAGCCATGAGCGCAGCCTGCGCCGCCCCATGGGCGTCCGCGTCTTGTCGAGCGCCCACAACAAGCTGCCGCGAGTCTCCCCGCTGCGCGACGAGGCGACTATCTCCAAGTTGCGCAATGTCTGCATGTCCAGTTCCATGTACCCGCCGTCGGCGCCGTGCCGCAGTGTCCTGATATGCGAAATGTCTGTTTTTTGCGTCCGCGACACATAGCATAGCAGTCCGCCTACGGCGCGCATGCCGGCGCCGCCGTCCCGCAGGCCAACGCGCGAGGGGTCTTCGACATTGAATTGCGCGCATACGGCGGCGCGCGCGTCGCCGTATGCGAACAGCCCGTCGTCGCACATGGCCGCAATGCCCGGCTTTCCGGCGAGCAGGACGGCTAGCGCCGTATCGGCGCGCGCGCCTTCGTTCATGATAATTTCGGCGGGGTCGTGCGTCGATATCTCATTTTTCGCCACGCCGCAATCCGCGCCGCCGAATTCCGCCACGGATATCTCCCCCGTGGACATATCGGCAAAACAGGCGGCCGCCTCACCGGGCTGCACATACACGGCGCACAGGTAATTCGGCTTTCCCTCGTCGAGCATGGATGCGTCGATGAGCGTCCCCGGAGTCACGATGCGCACTATGTCGCGCTCTACGAGCCCCTTGGCCGTCGCCGGATCCTCCATCTGCTCGCATATGGCAATCTTGTATCCCTTTGCTATGAGGCGCGCTATATAGCTCTCGGCGGCATGGTACGGAACCCCGCACATGGGTATGGCGTCGTCGGGGCACTCGGCCGTGCGGTCGCGCGTCGTGAGAGTCAGGTCGAGTTCCCGCGAAGCGGTGCGAGCGTCGTCGCCGAACATCTCGTAGAAGTCGCCGAGCCGGAAGAACAATATGGCGCCGGGGTTGCGCTCCTTTAATTCAAAGTACTGCCGCATCATCGGCGTCACAGCCATCTCGCCCACCGCCTCCCGCCTGTGTCTGTCTTGTATATCAGTCCCCGTAACGCCCTGCGCGGAACACTATGAGTTTGCTCAGTATATAGTTAACAATTATCACCAATACAAGCGCCGACATCTTTCCGATGTACTTGTCGATGCCTATTATTACAACCAGCAGCCATACCACGGCCTCGTCGAGTGCCAATGTGGCAATGCGCGCGCCGGTAAATTTGGCAAATTCCAGCCACAGTGCCCTCGCGTCGGTGCACTTGCTCTTGAACACGATGAGCTTATTGGTTATGTAGGCAAACAATATCGCGGCTATATTAGAAATTAAGTTGCCCGCCAGGACGGACAGGGACAATATGTCCGTCGCCAGCGCGAATGATCCCATTCCAACGAGGGTGGTCAAGCAGCCAACGGCGGCGTACCGCAGCAGTTGCCCTGTTCTCCCGCCGCGCAGGGCCTCAATTATCCCGCGCATCGCCGTCCCGCTCGCTGCTAAATGGCACGGGCTCGCGCGTGGCGGCGTCGATGTACGCAATGCCGTCGTACTCGTCCGTATGGGCGGGCAGCCCGCGCTGCGCCAGCCGCGAGCGCACGAACCCGCCGACAGCCGCATAAATGAGCGCGAATACAGGTACGCCGAACAAAAAGCCCGTAAAACCGAACAGGACTCCGAAAAGCAGTATGGCGAACAGTATCCAAAAACCAGACATGCCGGTCTTGCTCCCTTGAAGCGCCGGATACAGGATGTTCCCGTCTATTTGCTGTATGACCACGATAAACACGACAAAGACCAAGCTGTCGGCCGGATTTTCCAGCAGCAGGATGACGGCGCTCGGTATGCCGCCAACGAACGGCCCAAAAAACGGAATGACATTTGTCACGCCCACGATGACTGAGATCAGCATGGCGTATGGCATCTTGAATATCGCCATGAATATATAGCACGCCACGCCCACAATAGAAGAGTCAATGAGTTTTGCGACGACAAAGCTGCCGCAGACCTTGTCCGTGAAATGAAGCCCCCGTATGAGCTTGTTCGTGAAACGCGGGCTGAATATGCAGTAGAGAAGCTTCTTTCCCCTGGCCGCGAATTTCTCCTTATGATACAGCATATACACGGAAAAAACAATGCCGATGCCTATGTTTGCAATTTCTCGCAGCAGGCCGAAGACGCCGCTTGTTATATTGGTGATGATGTTGTTCGCCTGTGCCAGCAAGCCGTCTTGTATCCAGCCCGTGAGATTGTCCGTCACATAGCCCAGCAGCGTCACGGCGGCCGTCTCCAGCTCGGGGTTCTCGTCGAGCACGCTCGTTACCCAGCCCTCCGCGACGCGGTAATATCCGGGCATACGCGCCACGAGGCTCTCTGCGCTGCTGTATAGCCTCGGCAAAATAAGGGCGAGCGATCCGCCCAGCAGCGACAGGAACAGCGCCATAGTCAGTATTACGCCCAGTATACGCGTCAGCCGGCGCGCGCGTTCGGGGCTGCGCGGGCGCAGGCGAGCGCACAGCGGACGTAAAAGCGACGATTCGAAAAATGCCATCACCTTGTTGAGCAGGTACGCGAACACGAGCCCGTAGACTATAGGCGACAGGCCCCGGTAAAATTTCTGCAGCACCTCGTGTATGGCCGCCCACTTGCTCGTGAGCATATAGAACACGATGGACGCCATGATCACCGCAGCCGACGTGACGCCCCAACCGACATACTGCGAGTCCCATTTAAACCGTTTTTTCATATCTCCCTGTACATCGCTCCCGCGTCGGCCCGCGTCGCCGTCTCCCGCACGGAGACCACCTCTACGCTCAGTTCCCGGCCGCCGAGCCGCAGAAGCAGCACGTCGCCCTCCTTGACGTCGTGCGACGCCTTGGCGGCCCTTCCGTTGACGCTCACGCGTCCCGCGTCGCACGCCTCATTGGCCACGGTGCGCCGTTTTATGAGCCGCGACACTTTAAGAAACTTGTCCAGCCGCATATGCCCTCCCAGGCGAGTCCGCGTATAGCGGCGCGGAAACAGGTCGCCGCGCCGCTATACGCGGCTTTTATGGCTATTACGCTTTTGCGACGGCGTCTTTGAGCGCCTTGCCTGCCTTGAACGCCGGGTACCGGGTAGCCGGGATATCCATTTTCTCGCCAGTGGACGGATTCTTGCCCACGCGCGCGGAGCGATCCCTGACCTCGAATGTACCGAAGCCAAGCACTTGTATCTTCTCTCCCGAGGCGAGAGCATCGGCGATGGCTTTGAATGTCGCCGCGTATACCTTCTCGCTGTCTTTCTTTGTGAGCCCGCTGTTGTCCGAAATCGCCGAGATGAGATCTGCTTTGTTCATACTTTTGTGTCCTCCTATCATTTCATAAGCATAGTCGCGCGGAGTCGTTTTCAAACTCTACCATACTTTCCCCTTTTCCGCAACACATATTATCAAATTCATTTGATAATTTCACCGAAAAGTCCGGGACGGCGGCGGCGCGGCTTCAGCGAAGGCGAAGTATATCCGCTATCCGCTCGCCTCTGGGCATGGATTTCAAGTCGTCGCGCGTTATTGTACCCGTGAGCAGCACAAGTGTCAAGTACACTGCGGCGCCTGCGGCAATAGCGGCGCCCAGGCACAATACCGTCACTATGCGCTCGGTGTACATCTCGTCCGAGAACACGCCCCTGAGGAGCTGGTACACCGTGAACGCCGCGACCCCCATGACCGCCGTGCATAGCGCGGGGCGCAAAAATACGCCGGCGTAGCGCGGCCTGTCTTTTACCCTCGCGGCTATCACCGCTAGATTCATTACGGTGATGGACAGATAGCACGCGAGCGTCCCGAACGACGAGCCCAGTATGCCGAACGACCTGTCGCCCACGAGCGCCCAGTCGATGGCTATCTGTATGAGCCCGCCTATCGGGTACGTGGCCATGGGCACGCGCTCGTATCCGTTTGCCTGCAGCATTGCCGTGGTGATCAGCTGCAGGCATATGAATACGGACGCAATCCCGAATATCGACAGTACCCCCACGCCCTCGTCACTCTGTCCGATCAGCGCGAAGAATATAGGCCTTGCCAGCACCGATATGCCAACGCCTGCCGGCATGGCCACAAGGCAAGCCAGTTTCAGCGACGACTCCATCACCCCGCGCGCCTCGCGCGTCCGCCCTGCGGCGGCGGCGGCGGATATAGCCGGTATTATACTCACCGAGAACGGTATGATGAGAGCCGACGGCATCTGCAAAAACGGCTGTCCCTTTGCGTACGCGCCATATAGCGCCTGGGCGGCGGATTCCGTGTACCCCGCGCCATGCTGCAGCCTCCAAAGAACCAGCTTCGTGTCTATAACCGTCATTATGCTCATGAACGAGGCTCCCAGCGTAACGGGCACGCTCACGCGCAGCACGCGCGCCAGCGCCGCGCGGCGGCCAATCGTGCGCGCGGGCGGGCGGCTCGCGTCCTGTGCGGCAAGTGCGTCCGACCGGTCAGCCGCCCGTTTGAATAGCATCATGACAGGCAGTGCCGCCGCCAGCCCAATAGAGGCGCCGGATATGGCCCCTGCCGAAACCGACGGCGACGGTGCGCCTGCCCTGGCGAGGAACCAGGCGATGGACAGGCCCACGAGCAGTTTGCACGAGACCTCTATTATTTGCTTTGCCGCCGTGGGCGCCATGTTTCCAAATCCTTGGCTATATCCCTCGTACACGGAGATGACGCAGCAAAAAAACACGCCCGGCGCCAGCGCGCGCAGCCCGTAAGATGCGTATCGGTCACCCATTGCCGCCGCCAGCGACTCGCTGGCAAAAAACATCGCTAGCGCGAACGCGAGACCCACCGCCGCAAACGCCGGCAGCGCCACTTGAAAATACCTCGTTGCGGCTGCGCGGTCGCCCGTTGCCCTCGCCGCCGCAACGAGCCGCGACAGCGCCACAGGTATGCCCGACAGCGAGATC
>JAITEC010000169.1 GCA_031282225.1 Oscillospiraceae bacterium
CCGCCGCCGGGTGCGGCGAGAAGCTGGCGCCGAACACGGTCGCCTCGCCCGAAGACGTAGAAGGCAAGGTCATCGGCGCGATGGGCGGATCCGCCGCCGCGTTTATCGCGGCGCAGTATGGGCAGGTGCGGCAATTTGACGACATGGATATCATGCTCGAGAGCCTGCGCGCCGGCGCCCTCGACTGTGTCGTGGCCGATTCCCTGACCAGGAGGAAGAACCCAAAGCGCGTAAAGTCGCTGCGCGATCCGCTCGCCGAGTACGTTTTCGCTTTTGCCGTGGCCCGCGAAAACGGCGACTTGAAGCGCGCCATTAATGCCGCCATTGCCAATATGCGAGAGCGGGGGGAACTGTCGCGGATAGAGCGCGCCGTATCCGTAGGCGACTACGAATATGTCCCGCCCGAGGGGCGCGGAGAGGCGCGCGCGACGCTGCTGGCGGCGGTTAGGGACGAATTCGCGCCTTACGGGTACGTAAACGCCGAAGGCGAGTGCGCAGGCCTTGACATAGCGGTAGCGCGGACTGTCTGCGGAGAGCTAGGCGTGGACGTGGAGTTCGTCGTTGTGGAGCCGGACGAGATGATAGATACCGTGCGGTATGGCAAGGCGGATCTCGCCATAGGCGGATTGTACGAAAACGAGCGCGACGCCGGATTGGTGGAATACTCCGATTCATACGCGCTGGCGTCAATGGAAGTCCTTGTGAGGGGATGACGCGAGTGGCGCGGCTCGATACGGATGTCAGGTATATAAAGGGCGTGGGCGAGAAGAGGGCGGCGTTGATGGCGAAGCTAGGGATACGTACGCTCGGGGAACTCGTGCGCCACTACCCGCGGGCGTACGAGGACAGGACAGTGTTCATGCGCGTTGGCGAATTAAAGCCGGGCGACGCGGCGTGCGTGCGCGCTACGGTGACCGCCGAGCCAGTGCTGCGGCACGTAAGGGCTGGCCTGGATATTCTGACGTTCACGGTGGCAGACGACTCCGGTGCCATGGGCGTAGTCTTTTTCAACCAACCGTTCGTAAAGGACTCAATAGCGCCCGGACGCGCATATACACTTTACGGGAAAGTGGCGGGCACGCCCAGGCGGCCGGAGATGCAAAACCCGGTGATCGAACAGGGAACCGCACAGGGGCGCGGCGCCCTGACGGGCGCGATCGTGCCCGTGTACGCGCTGACGGCGGGGATATCGCATAACGCAATGGCGGGAGCCGTGCGCCAAGGGCTGATCCTGTGCGGGGACGAGCTGCCAGACGCGCTGCCCAAAGGTGTGCGCGAACGGCACGGACTGGCTCACGCGCGGTTCTCATACGAGAACATACACTTCCCGGCCGATTTCGAGGCACTGGAGATTGCCCGCCGGCGGCTGATATTCGAGGAGCTGTTCACGCTGTCCGTGTCGATGAAGATGATGCGCGACGGCAGGGCTGCAAGGGCGGGGATCGCGTTCGATTGCGCGGATGCAGAGGGGTTTTTCTCCGCGCTGCCGTTTGTTCCCACGCGGGCACAGCGCAGGGCGGTCGCCCAAGCGGCGGAGGACATGTCGTCCGGCAGGGCGATGAACAGGCTGGTACAAGGGGACGTGGGCTCGGGAAAGACAGTGGTGGCGGCGGCCTGCTGCTATTTGGCGTGGCGGTCCGGACGACAGTCGGCGATGATGGCGCCCACGGAGTTGCTCGCCGAGCAGCACTACAGATCGCTCACCGGTATATTTGGCCCAATGGGCGTAAAGACGGGGCTGCTGACGGGCGGCATGAGGGCGCGCTCGCGCCGCGAGACGCTCGAAATGCTCGCGCGCGGCGATATCGACGTGATAATAGGCACACACGCGCTGATAGGCCAAGGCGTGAACTTCCACAGCCTTGCGCTCGTCATAACCGACGAACAGCACCGCTTTGGCGTCAGGCAGCGCTCGGAACTCACAGCGAAGGGCGAGTGCGCGCATGTGCTCGTTATGTCGGCCACGCCCATACCGCGAACGCTCGCGCTCATGATATACGGGGATCTCGATGTGTCGGTAGTGGACGAGATGCCGCCCGGGCGGGAGAGAGTGGACACGTTTGCGGTGGGTGAGCGATACAGGGAGAGGATATACGAGTTTGTCAGGAAACTCACGGGGCAGGGGAGGCAGGTGTATATCGTGTGTCCGGCGGTAGACGAGCCCGAGGAGGGAGGCGACGCGCTGAAAGCGGCAGCGGACTGGGCGCGCGAACTCGCGGAAGATGTGTTCACGGACAGGCGCGTGGCGCTCGTGCACGGGAAGATGAAGGCGCGGGCACGTGAGGCCGTGATGAGCCAGTTCCGGGAGGGAGGCATAGATATCCTCGTGGCCACCACGGTCATCGAAGTTGGGGTAGACGTGCCTAATGCGGCGCTTATAATAGTGGAGAACGCGGACAGATTCGGGCTTTCCCAGCTGCACCAGCTGCGCGGGCGCGTGGGCAGGGGAGAGCACAAGTCGTATTGCGTGCTGTTCGAGGGGGCGGGAGGCGAGGCGGCGCGCGAGAGGCTGAGGGTGATGACGCAGTACAGCGATGGATTTAAGATATCGGAACAGGACTTGGCGCTGCGCGGACCCGGCGATTTCTTCGGGTCGCGCCAGCACGGGCTGCCCGACTTGAAGATAGCGAGCCTCGTGTCCGACATGGATACCCTGGAGACGGCACAGGGGGCGGCGCGCGCCGTGGTGGAGGACGATCCCGGATTGGAGCGACCCGAAAACGCCGCGCTGGCCAGGAGTGTGTCTGATATGTTCGCGCGAGTGTCAGGAGACGACGGCGTTCTTTCCTGAGATCTTCGCGTAGTGGAGATTTTTGTCGGCGAGCTCAATGAGCTCG
>JAITEC010000179.1 GCA_031282225.1 Oscillospiraceae bacterium
CGATTCAATGTTCGTGACTACAGTGCTCCTGGCGCCGGTTGTGGAGGAGACGATGTTCCGCGGCGCGCTCTTCGGTTCCATACGCCTGCGTTCGAGGGCAGTAGCGTATATCGTCTCCGCGCTCGCGTTCGCGGCGTATCACCTGTGGCCGTTCCTCTTTACCGATATGTGGCGGGTAAACGCGCTCTACGCGCTCCAGTACATACCCGCCTCCGTCATACTCGCGTGGTGCTATGAGCGCGGGAACAGCATTTGGGCGCCCATCACGCTCCACGCCTTGATAAACCTCCTGGCTAACGCCGCCGTGAGGCTGGGCGGGGCGGCTGCATGAACGCACATGATTATTTCGGGAGCGCGCTATGTCTGACATGAAATTTTCACTGCCCGGGCCCGACGCCGTGACGGTATCGGGTCAGGCGATAGACAAGCTGGTGGGTTCCGGCGACGGGGACGCGGCGCTTGTTTATCTATATATATTGAGAACACAGGGCGCCGGCACGCTCGAACAGGCGGCAGGAGCCCTCGGGCGCACCCGCGACGCGGTGTCGGCGGCCATGTCGTGCCTCAATAAAATGGGACTCATAACGTATGACGCGCCGAGGCGCGCGGCGGCGCAGGCGCGCCTGGAGCAGGGGGACGAACTGCCGGAGTACACCGCGGCGGACATAGAGCGCTGTATGAGGGACAACCTGGCATTCCGGGAACTGGTGGGCGAGGTGGAAAAGGCGCTCGGCAAGGTTCTCTCGTCAGACGATACTACGCGCCTTTTTGGCATCTACGACAATCTGGGTCTTCCGCCGGAAGTCATATTGCATCTCGTGAACTACTGCATTGTGTGCGGGCGCAACCGCGACGGCACGCCCCGGACGCCGACAGTGCGATACATAGAGAAAGCGGCGTACACCTGGGAGCGCGCGGGCGTTTTTTCGCTCGATAGGGCCGAGGAATTCATCAAGGAATTGGAGGGGCGCCGAAGCGCCAGCTCCGCTATCCGCTCTGCGCTCAAAATAGGGCAGCGCGAGCTGTCTCCCACCGAGCAGCGCTATGTAGACAGTTGGCTGGACATGGGATTCGGGCCGGAATCCGCAGAGATAGCGTACGACAGGACCGTGTTGAATACCGGCAAGCTGACGTGGAGCTACATGGACAAGATCATGAACAACTGGCACGGCAAGGGACTGCACACCGTAGACGAGATAAACAGGGGCGACAGCAAGCCGACGAGGTCGCAGGCGTTTCAAAAAGGGCACGCCGCGCCAAACACCGAAGAGCTCCGTCGCATGGAGAGACTGTTAGGCAACTTGTGACCGTGGCCAATTGGTTTTTCACGGTTCCAGTTCGTCCAGCGTCAGCGAAAAAGCTGGCAGGAAATTTTCAATGAAATAGGCTGCTTCCGGCATATTGAGCGCGCTTATTTTCTCCAAGGTCTGGGAAGCCGCTTTGCCGAATTCGCCGTTGCCCGTCTTGAGTTCTTCAACGCACTTTATATACGCCGCTATCTTGTCGGCCGCTTTTACAAGTCGTGCCGTATCGCCGTCGCCGCCGCTTATCACGGTGGCGTAGGGTTCGCGCAGCGCTTCGGGCAAGGCGTCGAGCAACCTCCGGCGCGAGCGCCGCTCTATCTCCCCGTACGCGGCGATTATCTCTTCACTGTGGTATTTTACAGGCGTTGGCATGTCGCCCGTGAATATTTCGGCGGCATCGTGAAACAGCGCGGCTGCGGCCGCCGCGCCGGGGTCTGAATCGACGCCGTACACATCGCGCCTTATTATTGCCAGCGCGTGCGCTATGACGGCTACCATGTGCGAGTGCTCCTGGACATTTTCGCGGCTGCTGTTGCGCATTAGCGCCCACCTGTCTATATTTTTCAAACGCGAGACGAGCGCGAAAAAACTGTATTTCCTTGTATTCATCGCAATAGCGCCCTATTCCCCGGGCATGGCGCCGTCATTGGAGCGCCTGACAACCGCTTTCTTGATCCATCCCCCGGTGAAATACCTTACGTTAGTTATGACGAGCGCAAATACCCACCCGATAGGCAGCGTAGTCCAAGCCGCACTGTAACCCAATAGACCCAGCGACACCCCGGCGTAGCCTACTATTACGCGCACGGCGAGCGCCGTGAGCGTCGCTGCCGATTGCAGCACGGTGTCACCCGCGCCTTGGAGCACGCCGCCGAGCGTCATATAGGCCGCGAATATGATAAATGTCGGCGCCACGAAGCGCACTTGCTCTACTCCGAGATCCAGCGAGCCGCCGTCGAGGCCGAAAAACGACACTATGGGCCTGGCGAACGCATAGAGAGCGGCGCACACCGCGAGCGTGATCGATATGGCCATGAGGAGGGTGGCGCGGTAGCCTCGCCTTACGCGGTCGAGCCTGTCGGCGCCTATATTCTGGCCCGTGAAATTGGCTAAGCCAGACTGGAAACCGCCTATCGGCACGAACATGAAGTTGTTTATCCGCACGCCCGCCGCGAAAGCCGCTATGCTGTCCTCGCCAAAACCATTTACGAGGCGCTGCATGGCGATATTGCCAAACGACACGATGCTCTGCTGCACCGCCGTAGGGACGCCTATCTTCAATATCGTCCGGCACAGCGCGGCGTCGAAGTGGCGCGCGCCTGACACATACGGAAAGCGGCGGCGCAGGTACGCATACGATATGGCGGCGCAAACGGCCTGCGATACCATCGTCGCCCAGGCGACCCCCGCAACGTCCCAGTGGAAAACTACTACGAACAAGATGTCGAGCGCCACGTTCATGGCCGCCGCTATGAGCAGAAATATAAGCGTCGCCTTGGAGTCGCCTACGCCGCGCAGTATAAACGCCGCGCAGTTGTACATGAACTGGAAGATGAGCCCCAGGCAGTATATGCGCATATATTGGAGCGCGTATTTCCTGATAATGTCTCCGCCCTCAGTATTCGGGACTGTAAGGACATGGTCTATGAGAAGCGGCGACACGACATACCCGATAATCGATATCAAGACGCCGAGCGCCCCTAGCATGATGAGCGCCGTGTCCACGGACACCGCAAGCTCGTCGCGCTTCTTAGCGCCAAAGTACTGCGACACGACTACCCCAACGCCCACGGAAACGCCCATTGCGAACGCCAGGAACAAAAATGTCAGGGCCGCGCACATTCCAACGCCGGCGAACGCGAGCTTCCCGTCTGCGGCATACCTGCCCACTATCACGCCGTCCACCGCATTGTACAACTGCTGCAAGAGGTTGCCTGCCATTATCGGCAGCGTGAACAACAATACGAGCTTCCACTCCCTGCCGCGCGTCATGTCTCTCTTCAAATATATGCCCTCGTTTACTTTTACTGCTGTTTATGCTTTAATGACGTAAATAGTATAAATAGAAATATACCATATATACGAAAATAAATCAAACCGGGGGTTACGACAAATGGCTGACAGGGCTATAGTGACAGGAGGCTCGCGCGGTATAGGCGCTCAGTGCGCGCGCGCGCTGCGGCGCGACGGGTTCGACGTGACGGTCTGCTACAACGACAGCCGCGAGGCGGCGCTGGCGCTGGCTCGCGAGATAGGCGCCTCAGCCGTGCGCGCGGACATGAGAGCCACAGGCGACGTGGAGCGGCTGTTTGCGGCGGCGGGGGGGGCGGACTTGCTCGTGTGCTGCGCCGGCATCGCCGGGAGGGCACTGCTCACGGACATGAGCGAGGACGAGTGGCTGGAGCT
>JAITEC010000010.1 GCA_031282225.1 Oscillospiraceae bacterium
AACGTCCCGCTGACTTTACTGTTCTTTTTGTTCATCAAAATATTCTCCTGACTGTGTTCTTAATGTACCATTTTTTCGCGGCTCAGTCAACGGGATTTTCACATTGATATTTTAATTCCGCTTTGTCGTCATACGAAAAAGCGGAATGCCAAAAGATGAATCCCCTCAAACCCGCATTACAGCACGGTCTGAGGGGATTCTAAAGGTGTGGCGTTTTAGCCTGATTTAGATATTTTGCGTCGCGAGCGTAAGCGAGCCGCGCGAAGTCGCGCGTCAGGTCGGAGGGCTTTTGCCCGACGACCGCAAATTCAAATGAGCCATTGGCTCCCAAAATGAATGGACAGCCGAAGCTGTCCATTCATTTTGGTGGAGATGGCGGGAATCGAACCCGCGTCCGAAAGCGCTTTGGCGCGAATTTCTCCGGGCGCAGACGGTTATTTCGGGCTCGCGCCCACTTTCCTCGCCCCGCCGCAAGCCGTCACGCGGCGGGATCCGGTAGCTTCATCGTTCATGGCGCGGGCAAAGCTTACCGCGCTCACGGGCTCCACTGTCGTGACGCCCCGCGCCGGCTCGTGGACCTTCCGGCAGGGACGGGCAGCCTTAAGCGGCTACCGGGAGATATTCGTTGTTGTTCTTTAATTTATAAAGATGCCCATTTTAAGGATGGTAGGCGCATCCGCCCGCTTTTCGCGTCTCGACGCCCCCGTCGAAACCATTGCATCCCCACGTCGGAATTCCCTGCGCTAAGCTCGCTTCCGGCTAAAGCCGAAACCTCGCCCGCTCCGGGATTCCTCCTCTCCGAAACACAACCGCTGCGCTGGGTTGCGTTTCGGGTACTCGCTTGGACGTGAAGTTTTCCCTGCGCTATGTCTCTATCACATTATTTTCTCCGGCTCCGGATAATCTATGCCGTACGTCTCTACTGTCAGTTTCGCCATGCGCTGCGGTGCGGCCGGCTTGTCGTTCGCCCCTGTCGGCGTTTCGGCGATCGCGTCCACTGCCTCCATGCCCGACACGACGCGGCCGAACGCGGCGTATTGGCCGTCCAGGTGCGGGGAGTCCTGGTGCATTATAAAAAACTGGCTGCCGGCCGAGTCCTTCGACTGCGATCTCGCCATGGAGAGCACGCCGCGCGTGTGGCACAGGTCGTTGCGGTAGCCGTTCGCGTTGAACTCGCCAGCTATGCTGTATCCGGGATTGCCGTACCCCTCGCCCTGCGGGCAGCCGCCCTGGATCATGAAACCGGGAATCACGCGGTGGAATATGAGCCCGTCGTAGAAGCCGCCGCGCGCGAGCGACAGGAAGCTGCGCACAGTATTGGGCGCTATGTCCGGGTATAGCTCCGCCTTTATCTCGGCGCCGTTTTCCATTGTTATCGTGACCGTAGGATTTTGCATTTGTATTATCATTCCATTCCCGTTTTATTGCGCAGCTGCCTGCCCATCTCGCGATTCGCGTCGCGGGAGGCCTCCGCCTCGCGCTTGTCATATAGCTTCTTGCCCCTGCACAGGCCCACCTCGATCTTTACGAGGGAACCCTTCAAGTAGACGGACAGGGGCACCAGCGTAAGCCCGTCTTGCTTGACGCGCGCCCCGAGCCTGTTTATCTCGCGGCGGTGCACGAGGAGCCTGCGGGCGCGGAGCGGGTCGCGGTTGAATATGTTGCCCTTTTCATATGGGCTGATGTGCATACCGCGCGCGAACAACTCCCCGTCTTTCACGGCGCAAAACGAGTCGCGGAGGTTCACGTTCCCCTGCCGAACGGACTTTACCTCCGTGCCGAACAGCTCCACACCCGCCTCAAACGTCTCCAGTACGGCATAGTCGTGGTACGCCTTCCTGTTCTTCGATATCTGCTTTACGCCCTCCGGCCTCGGCGACATATGCCCCTCCGAGCAATCTAAGCGCGCGCACGCGAAGCGTGCGCATGCGCGTGATGTAATATGCTCTCTGTGTTTATTGTATCATATATGTCAAGCAGCTGGAACCGAACCGCCGGCAAACGCCCTCGTGTCCACAAACGTGTTCGCGTCTCCAGAGACGACAGGGAGCTTTCCGTCCCACTTCTCGTTGCGCTGGTACTCCAAATATGCCTCGGAGCTGCGCGCCAGCTGCTGCTGTATTTTCTCCATGGAATATGACTCCGCGTCGGCGCGGGCCTTTGTGGCGTATGCTTCCGCGTCGGCGCGGGTCTTTGTCGCCTCCGCTTCCGCTTTTGCCTTCTCAACTTGCTGCTGCGCCTCGATGGTGATCTTTGCCAGTTCCTGTTCCGCCTTCAGCGCATCCTGCTGGGCCGTCTGCTTTGCCTCTACGGCGCGGTTGAATTCATCGGAGAAATCGAAATTCGTAATGTTGAACTCGTCCATCACGACTTGATAGGTGCCTACTTTCTGCCCGAGCTCGTCCTTGATCAGAGAACTGACCGTCTGTCTCTGGGTTATGAGCTGCTCGGCGGAGAACTGCGCGACGACAGCCTTGATCGATTCCTGTATCGCGGGCGATATGATTTTCGACTCATACGCCATGCCGACGTTCTTGAACAGGTCCGAGGCTCCAACGGGGTCTATATGGTAGTTGATCGCCGCCATCACGGAAATAGTCTGGAGATCCCTCGACGCGGCCGTGGCCGAGACCTCTATCTTCTGCGTCTGCGTATTGATTTTAGTCACCGCCATAAAGAACGGCGCCTTTATGTGGAACCCGGCCTGGAGAGTGGTATCCCTCACGGCTCCCATCACGGACACAACTCCCACGCTCCCGCTTTGCACCGTCACGGTGGACGTGAAGAACAGCACGGCGGCGGCGACTACGGCCGCTGCCGCGATTATTGACCTCTTTATTTTTTTATCCATGTCAAAATTTCAGTATCGGCTTGATCGTCGCGCCGGAATGCGAGTCCTCGAACGCGCGCTTGATGTCCTTGAAGTCATATATTTTTATGAGCTTGTCAACCGGCAGCCTGCCCTCGTTGAAGTACTGCACGAGCTTCGGAATGAATATTTGCGGGTTCGACGCGCCCTCCGTGACGCCCGCCAATGTCACCGACGGGTTCATAATCAGCGGCTCGAGCGGTATGGATACCTCCGCGTCGCCGGTTACGGAATTAAGTACGCACAGGCCCTCGCGCCTGAGGCACCGGAGCGCCTGGAGCGTCAGCGAGGGGATGCCGGAGGACTCTATCGAGTAGTTCGCTCCGCCGCCCGTGATCTTCTTGATCTCCTCCACGGCATCGGTCTCTTTCCCGTTCACCACATGCGTCGCGCCCACCTCAAGCGCCATCTCCAAGCGCGAGGGCACCACGTCTACGCCGATTATCTTGCTGCACCCGGCAATCTTGGCCGCCATGATCGCCGCCATGCCTACGCCGCCGCACCCGAATATTACGATGGATGAATACGGCTTGGGGTTAGCCCGATTTAACACCGCGCCCGCGCCCGTCTGCACACCGCATCCCAAAGAGCACAGCACTGACAGGTCG
>JAITEC010000084.1 GCA_031282225.1 Oscillospiraceae bacterium
CGTCACACCCGGGACTATTGCCGTCAGCGGCGCTATTATCTCTATCACCATACCGCGCTTCACGACTGTCAGGACGGCCAGCGCCAGCATGAGCACAGACGCGAACGCCATGTTCAGCACGAGCATGGGGTTTTTCCAGAAATGCGCGAGCTCCTTTTTGAGGAATGCCGTTCTCACTCCGGAGGCGCGCACCCGGCTCTCCCTGTACGCCTTTTTGGCGGCGCCCCGGTTTGCTGTAACTATCTTCATGAAATTCAGCGACAGTAGCCGCCACATCAGCGCGAACGCCACGACGCAGATGAGCGCGAAATACGCCATCGACGACGCGCTGCCGTCGGCCACCGCGCTGCCGAGGAAATACGCCGGCGGCATCGCCCTCCTGACGGCGGAGGCTATCAGCGCGCCGTTGTCTACCAACCGCGACATATATTTTGAAGCGTTGAAATACACAACGAAGTACGCCGTCATAAACAATATGTAGAACACAAACGAAATGATGTTCCTGTTGCGCACCCGCGCGGACGCCATCGCCACAAGCCAACCTCCGAGACAGGCCACGGCGAGCGCCAGAAGCGGCAGCAGAAGTGCGGACAGTATAAAAAACAGCGCCCCGACCGCGGAGCCATATCCGCGGATGAGCCAAACGACTAGCGCCGGCCCTGCGGCAAATATCTCAAAGGCATACTCGAGTACCAGCATGGCGGCTATCCGTCCGAGCAGTATTTGCGAGGACTTTATCGGCAGCGGAAGCAGCAAGGTGTTGTCCCGCGCGGTGAAAAGCTGCGCCTGCATTGTGAATATGCTCGAAAAAACGCACAGCGAGAAAACGATTATACCCATTATCGAGAAATATAGCCAACCGATCCCGGCCTCAAAAAACGGATCGCAGATCGAACTGTAGAGCATACCGAACATGGCGGTGAAAACTACGGCGACATAGACGAACAAGAGCGCGAGCAGCGCCCTCATCCCGCCGCGCCGCCCCTCGCCGCGCGCTTTACCGGAGGACCGGCGCGGAAACATACCGGCAAAAAGCGCTCGGAGGTTAAGCGCTATCAGCTTTCCGATCACGTCATGTCCCCTCCAATTCAAAGAACACTGTCTCCAGCGAGGCGTCGCCCTTGATCTCCTCCATCCCGCCGAAGGCCACGAGCTTGCCCCGCTTTATTATGGCCACCTTGTCGCAGAGCTTTTCGGCGACTTCCAAGACGTGCGTCGAGAAGAAGACTGAACACCCCTGGCCGCATCTCTCGCGCATGACGTCCTTTACGGCGCGCGACGCTTTCGGATCGAGCCCGACGAACGGCTCGTCCATGATCATAAGCTTGGGCTCGTGGATGAGCGCCGAGATGAGCGTCAGCTTTTGCTTCATACCGTGAGAATACGCCGAGACGGGCTGCGCGAGGTCGCCCGTCAGCTCGAACATCTCCGCATATCTGCGGATGCGCGGCAGCCTCTCCCCCGCCGGTATGCCGAAGACGTCCGCGATAAAATTGAGATACTTTATTCCGGACATAAATTCATACAAGTCGGGGTTGTCCGGTATGTACGCCAGCCGCCTCTTACACTCCAGCGGCGATTGTCGCACCGACACGCCGTCCACATATATCTCGCCCGCGTCGAATTGCAGCAGTCCGCAGACGGCCTTGATAGTCGTCGTCTTGCCCGCGCCGTTATGTCCGATGAACCCGCAGATCTCCCCGGGCTGAATGTGGAGCGAAAGGTCGTCAACAGCGCGAAGCGCGCCGTACGCTTTCGTCAGTCCCTCGATCTTCAGCATATCTCAGCCTCCCGTAGCTTTTGAACAGCGTCCTGCCGTTGCAATGGCGCAGCCATTACAAACGAGATAGTTTACCATCGCAGCTCACCGAACGCGCCCCAGGCTTCCTGCTCCGTGAAATTTGTGTACACTCGCTCCGGCGCCACACCCGCGACACTGTGCATCACCGCGTACAACTCGCGCGTAAATTCCTCTTTCTTCTCCCGCGGGCACGCGCCGTGTACGCGCGTATCCACAAACGCCGCCGGCGGTTCCTTTACGCCGCCGAAAAATACATCCTGCCCGCTCTCGATATCCACTATCAGGCCCCACTCGGCCTTTCCGGGTATGATCTCTATGATCTTCCCTATCGCGCTCTTTAGCGCCTCCGTCTCACCCCCGTCCAGCTTTTTGGACGTCCTGACGCTTATGTACGGCATACCAGCTACCCTGCCTTTCGTTTTATTGTCCCGTCTAACGCGGGATCAACGTATCCGCCCCACGCAAACGCACCGTGGCGCCCTCACTCCACCAGAGCCAGCGAGTCGAAAATCTCGCGGAGGGCGGCGCGTTGTGATTGGGTTGAATAGCTCATGACTATCGCTAGCGCGCCGCCTTGATTTTCATCTATCAGCCACGCCTCGAAAGTGTTCTCTCCGTCCGTTGCCTCCAAGGCACGGCCATTGAGACCGGTTTGCCCTATGCTCTCCTCGCCGCGGTCGTCTGGCGTGGCAGACCCGACGTAGTCACTCAAAAATCTTGGCGCGCTCACCTGCGTAACCATGTCAGGGAAATAACAAAATTCGATAAATACACGGTTGTTTTCCGCCGTGGTGTCGAAAAACGCCTCCGCTCCCTCCTGCACGCGTCGGAACCGCTCCTCGTCGATCAATGCGAGAAAAGTCTTCTCGCTGCCGAGTGCCTTGAACGCTATCCGCCCGCCGGCAGGCAGCGTCCCGGCAGCGTCTCCGCCTGTTCCCGCAGGCGCTGCGGGCGTCGGCGTCGGCGCGCCGGTCTCCACAGGCGCGGTTGGCGCGTCTGCCTGCGGCGCATGGCTCTCGCCGCCGACCGACGGCGCCGTCGCCGCCGGCTCGTGTTCCCCTTCCCCGCCGGAGAAGAGCGCCGTCGCGAATATCGCTATGAGCGATATTACGCTGAGGAATATCACTATCAGGAGCAGTACTCGCGATATTTTTACCATGCGGTTCCCTCGGCAGACAGGCGCTCTATCGCCGCCCCTACGCGTCCTAGCGTCTCATACCTGCCCAATATCCTGCACAGCTCCACGGCCCCGCCCGGCGTCACCGCCATGCCCGACACGGCCACGCGCACCGGCCACATTACCGTCGCGTTTTTCACGCCGTGGCGCTCCGCTATTCCCGCCAGTTCCGCGCGTATTGTCCCCTCGGCCCAGTCAGGCGCGTTCTGGAACGCTATGAGCGCCTCCAGAAGCATATCAAGCGCCACGGACTTGTCGCATTTAGACTTCTTGTGGACGAACATCTCTGCGGAGTAGTCCGGCAGCCTGTCTATAAATCCTATCATATCGCCAATATCGGCCAGCCGCTCGCAGCGCGGCTGCAATATCGCCGCTATCTCTGGTATGCTCACGTCAGGCGTCTTTACGGCCTGCCTGATATAGGGCTCCGCAAGCGCCGCGAAGTCCCCGGGCGCCTTCGCCCTTATGTATTCGGCGTTAAAATGGCGCAACTTCGCCTTGTCGAACAGCGCCGGTGATTTTGAAATGCCCTTGACGGAGAATACCTCCTCCAGTTCGGCGAGCGTGTATAGCTCCCTCTCCCCCCCGGGGCTCCAGCCTAGCAGCGCGATGTAATTTATTATCGCCTCCGGGAGAAACCCCTCGCCGAGCAGATCCTCGTATGTTGGATCCCCATGCCGTTTTGAGAGCTTGTGCCGCTCGTCGCGCATTATTCTTGAAACCGTGATATATACAGGCTCATCCCAACCGAGCGCCTTGTAGAGCAGCGTGTATTTCGGTGCGGAACTTATGTACTCGTCGCCGCGCAGTACGTGCGTGGTGCCCATCAGGTGGTCGTCTATGACGTTTGCGAAATTGTATGTAGGCAGTCCGTCGGATTTTAACAGCACCATGTCGTCGAGCGACGCGTTTTCCACCGTCACGTCCCCGAACACTTCGTCGTGAAACGTCGTCGTGCCCTCGCGCGGCGCCTTCATACGGACGACATGTGCCTCCGCCTCGGCGCGGCGCTTGCCCTGCGCGTAAGGCAGCGCGCGGCACGGATCCTCCTCGCGCGAGACGAGCCCGTGCTCCGCGTGGTCGCGCCCTTCGTGGTCAACATGGCCGCAAAAGCAGTAATAAGCCGCTCCGCGCTCGCACAGCAGCTCGGCATAAGGGCGATAGAACTCGCGGCGCTCGCTCTGGACATACGGCGCGGCGGGCCCGCCAATATCGGGTCCCTCGTCAAACAGCAGCCCCGCGCCGCGCAGTGTGGCGGGTATCGCCTCGGCCGCGCCTTCAACCAGGCGCGCCCTGTCCGTGTCCTCGATCCTCAGGAAGAATTTCCCCCCCATGCTCTTGGCGAGCAAGTACGCATAGAGTGCCGTCCGCATGCCGCCCAAGTGCATAAACCCAGTCGGGCTAGGCGCGAATCGCGTCCTCGCTCCCCCTCTCGGTATCCTCTCCTCCATATCCGCAAACCACTTGCCGTTCAAACCGCTTGCCTCGCATTCCGCCTTTTTCACTCTTCCGCCTCCTCCGGTTCCCCGTCAACTGCCAACTGTCCGCCGTCAACCGGCAATTGTGCCGGAGGCGCGGTCCCGTTTATATACTGCATCTCGCGCCAGTCCTGCTGAGATATAAGTATCTGCCGGGGCTTCGATCCCTCGGACGGGCCGAGTATTCCCAGCTGTTCCATCTGGTCGACGATCCTGCCCGCACGGGAAAACCCGAGCTTCAACCTGCGCTGGAGCATGGATACCGAAGCCTGGCCGGTCTCGAATATCATGTCGGCGGCCTGCGGCAGCAGCTCGTCGCAATCGGCGCCCATAACGTCCTCTCCGCCCTGCTTGCCGGTGTCGCGCTCCTGCGCAGCCCTGTCTATCTCGCTTATGACCTCCTCGGAGTACTGCGTCTCGCCCTGTCGCTTGATGAACTCCACTACCTCCTCGCGCTCCTCGTCCGTGACCCATGTGCCCTGGACTCGCATCGGCTTAGATGCGCCCACGGGCGAGAACAGCATATCCCCGTTTCCCACCAACTTGTCGGCGCCGCCGCCTGCATCGAGTATGATCCTCGATTCGAGCGCGCTTGACACCTTCAGCGCTATGCGGGACGGGATATTCGCCTTCATGAGCCCCGTTATGACATCTGCCCTGGGGCTCTGCGTAGCTATTACGAGGTGGATCCCGGCGGCGCGGCCTTTCTGCGCGACGCGCACCACCGACTCCTCGACATCTTTTCCGCACGTCATCATCAAGTCTGCCAACTCGTCGATAACTATGACTATCTGCGGCGCCGGCGCCTCCGAGTTCTTTGCCATTGCGCGGTTGTATCCCGCGAGGTCGCGCGCGTTTATCTCCGCGAACATTTGATACCGGCGCTCCATCTCGGCCACGGCCCACTGCAGCGCCCCCGCCGCCTTTTTCACGTCCGTCACGAC
>JAITEC010000154.1 GCA_031282225.1 Oscillospiraceae bacterium
GCCCCACGGCGTCTCCGGGACAATGGCCAGGTGCTGGTTAATCCACGTCGTGCCGACCTTTAACTGCTCGCACAGCAGCCACGCCTTGCGGTAGTCGGAGCTCCACACGGAGGCGGACAGCCCGTAGTGGCAGTCGTTGACCAGCGAGGCGACATCCTCAGGCAACTTCACCTTCATGATGCCGACGCAGGGGGCAAATATCTCCTCTTGCATATAGTGCGCCTTGTTGTCGTACATCTCAAGTATAGTCGGCATTACGTAAGCGCCGCGTTCAAGCTCTTTCGGAAGCGGCTCGCGCAGCAGGATTTTGGCGCCCTCGCGCACGGCCTCCTCCACGAATTTCTCGGCTGTCTCGCGGCACTTCATGTAAGCCAGCGGGCCGATCATCGTGGTCGGATCCGTAGGATCGCCGACGGTGATCTTCGAGGACGCCGCTACAAAGCGCCTGACGAACTGGTCATATATCCCCTCCTGCACGTAGAAGCGCGACGGCGAGCCGCAGTTTTGGCCGCTGTTGAAGAAAGCGGAGTATGTGGCGCCCTCGACGGCGGCATCAAGATTCGCGTCGTCTAGCACGATGAAGGCGTTCTTGCCGCCGAGCTCCGAGGCCACGGGCATGACGCGCGGCGCGGCGAGCGACATGATGCGCTTTCCCACGTGGGAGTCGCCCGTGAAGTTTATCTTGTCTATCCCCGGGTGCGTGACTATCGCCTCCCCGACCTCGCCGCCGGGTCCCGTGACGATGTTGACTACGCCCGCCGGAACGCCTGCCTGCACAATGTACTCCGCCATTTTGAGCACTGTGAGCGGCGCGCACGACGGCGGCTTCAATACTACGGTGTTGCCCATTATGAGCGCCGGCGCGAGCTTGGACACCGCCGTGACAAGCGGGAAGTTCCACGGCGTGATGAGCCCAACTACGCCCAGCGGCTCCTTGAACGTCATTACGCGCGCGGTCGGGTCGGCGGAGATGGTGAGTCCCGTGTGAGCGCGCCCGAGGCCCGCCATGAACTCAAACTCGCCCACGGCCGACGGGATATCGAACCGGCTCGTCTTCATCACCGGGCCGCCGTACTGCGCCGTCTCGAGCGCGATGAGCTCGTCCTGGTTCTCGCGTATGAGCGCGGCTATCTTGAAGAGCATCTCCGCGCGCTCGCCTATGTACGTGCCCCGCCACACCGCCTTCGCGCGCGTGGCCGCCGCCACAGCCAGGTCGACGTCCTCCGCGGTGCAGCGCGGGACCGTGGCGACAATGGAATTGTCGTGCGGGTTGACGACGTCCATCGTTCCGCCCTTCACAGGTTTCGTGAGCTTGCCGTCAATGAGAATCTTGTAATCGTATGACATGTTGCAGCCTCCTATTAAAAATATAAAAGAATAGATTCGATGTGATCCGCGCTCGGTGAGAACCAACTCCCGCATCATCGGATAAAAAGGCGCTTTGCGCCTTTTTATCCGAAATTCACGCACACGAGTTTCTGGTCGGTGAACTCGTACATCCCGTACACGCCGCCCTCCTTGCCGATGCCGGATTCCTTTATGCTCGTGCCCCAAGGCTGCTCGTTCGTGAGCATCTGGCAGTTTATGAACACAGCCCCGACATGCAACTTGCCTATGAGCTTCATGCCCGCGCCGACGTTCCGCGTCCATACGTGCGCGCACAGGCCGTACTCGGAGTCGTTGGCGAGCGCGACAAGGTCGTCGGCGTCCGTATACTTTATAATAACCGCCACGGGGCCGAATATCTCCTCGCGCGCGGCCTTCATGCCGTGCGCGCAGTCGGCCAGCACCGTGGGCGCGACAAAGAAGCCGCGCTGCGTCGCCTTGCCGCCCGTGACGACGCGCGCCCCCTCGGCCACGGCGCTCTCGATATAACCCATGACCTTGCTCTGGTGTTCGCGCGAGACCAACGGACCCATCTGCACGGATTTGTCGGACGGGTCGCCTACCCTCAGGCTCTCGGCGTACCGGACGAACTTCGCGATGAACTCGTCGTATACCGACTCGTGTACGTAATATCTGCCCGGCCCGGAGCAATGCTGCCCGGAGTTGTTGAACTGCCGCCACGCGAGTACTTTCAGCGCGGCGTCTATGTCGGCGTCGGGGAAGATGAGCACCGGGTTGTTGCCGCCGAGCTCCATGACGCACTTTTTGACGGTGGACGCCGCGGAGGCGAGAATGGATTTGCCAGTCTCGCTCGATCCCGTGAAGCCGACGAGGTCGACGCCGGGGTGCGACGCGAGGGCCGCGCCCACAGAACCCCCCGGCCCTGTTACGACGTTGACCGCGCCGGGCGGCAGCCCCTCGGCTTTTGAGATGACCTCAGCGAATTTGAGCCCTATGAGCGAGTTCACGGAAGGCGGCTTCAACACGCAGGTGTTGCCGACGGCGAGCGCTGGCGCGAGCTTTACGGCCGTCATGATCGTCGGAAGGTTCCACGGGATTATGAAACCGATCACCCCGACGGGTTCGCGTTTTATAAACGTGAGTGTGTCGCCGGGCACGGGTATCTCGTCGCCGTGTAGGCGCAGCGCCGCGTTCGCGCTCCACTCAAACTTTTCGGCGGCTCCCATGCACACGCCGAACGCGTCTGCGTACGGCGTCCCGTGCTCCATGCCCTCGAGCTTTGCCATCTCGTCGGCGTTTTCGCGTATCAGCGCCGCTATCCTGTAGAGCACCTTGTTGCGCTCCGCCTGCGTC
>JAITEC010000006.1 GCA_031282225.1 Oscillospiraceae bacterium
CGCCTCCGCGAGCCGCCCTCCTATATGCCTTGATATCTCTATGGATGTCATGGGGAACCGCTTGTCCGCCCTCTTCGATTCCACCTTGAACGAATCGGCTCGGCTGAGCGCCCCGCCCAGATAGCGCACCGCCGTCTCATAAACCGCGTCCATGTCCTTCTCGCACGCGGCGGCACGTGACAGCGCGTTCACGCCGAACACCGCCCTGCACGCCTCAAACGCCGCGTCCATGTCGCATCCGGGCGTGCGCGGTTCCACGTACACGGCGGACTGCATGGCGTATATCTCAAAGCAGCCCAGCGGCGCGAGCGCCCGCTTGGCATTCGCTATAAGCCGCGTCTCGAACGCGCGCCTATTTTGCCCTTTAAGTGCCATCTCCCCCTGCTTTAGCAGGATCATGTCTTCCAAAACCGTATTGTCACTCCTATTTTGGTGTGCGGACGCGCGTTATGCGCGCGCTCCGAAATCGTATGTCCTGTACTGTATGGCCTCCGCCAGATCCCTCGGGGCTATGTCCGCCGTGCCGCCGAGGTCGGCAATAGTGCGCGCCACGCGCAATATCCTGTCGTATGAGCGCGCGGTCAGCGCCAAGGCGCCGTAAGCGCCGCGCATGAGCTTTTCGCACTCCGGCGTGAGCGCGCAGTATTTCTCCAAGAGCGCGGAGCCTATCCGCGCGTTGCACTCGGCGCCCGAACCCTCGTACCGCGAGCGCTGTGTCTCTCTGGCGGCGTTGACCCGCGCGCGCACGGCCGACGACGGCTCCGACGGCGCGTGCTCGATGAGTTCGTCGAATTCGAGCGACTGCGCCTCTATGTACATATCTATCCTGTCGAGTATGGGTCCCGAGAGGCGCTCTTGGTACTTGGCTACCGCGCCGTCAGAACATGTGCACCGTCCGGAAGGGTGCCCCAGCCAGCCGCATTTGCACGGGTTCATCGCGCACACGAGCATAAAACGGCACGGGTACGTCATTGTAGCCGATGCGCGCGCTATGGTGACCTGCCCGTCCTCGAGCGGCTGCCGCAGCGCTTCCAGCACTTCTCGGCCAAATTCCGGGAGCTCGTCCAAGAACAGCACGCCGTTGTGCGCGAGCGATATTTCGCCCGGTTTCGGGTTGGACGTGCCGCCTGTCATGGCTATTGACGATATCGTGTGGTGCGGCGACCTGAACGGCCGCTGAGAGAGTATGGGGTTGTTCCTGTCCGTGAGGCCCATTACGGAGTGTATCTCGGTAGTCTCGATCATCTCGGCGCGGCTCATATCCGGCAGTATCGAAGGCAGCCGCTTGGCAAGCATGCTCTTTCCGGCACCCGGAGGCCCCACGAGCAGTATGTTGTGCCCGCCCGCAGCGGCCACCTCAAGCGCGCGCTTTACGTTCTCCTGTCCCTTCACCTCTGAGAAGTCCGGCCCTGCGCAATCCGCTCGCTCCGGCACCCCGGGCGGCACCGGCGATATGCGCGCCCGCCCAGTGAGGTGCGCCAGTATCTCGCCTACGTGCCGCACGGGATACACGGACACGTCGGCCGCGTATGATGCCTCCCGGGCGTTGTCGTCAGGCACAAAGAGGTCTCTCACGCCGGAGCGCGCGGCGGCAAGCGCCATAGGCAGCGCCCCCGCCACCGGCCGCAACTCTCCCGAGAGCGACAGCTCGCCGAAGAACGCCGAGTCGTCGGGCGGCGGCGTGATGTCGCCCGACGCCGCCAGGATGCCCAGCATTACCGGCAGGTCGTATACGGTTCCCGCCTTTTTAGTGTCCGCCGGCGCCAGGTTTACAGTTATCCGGCTAACCGGGAATCTTATTCCGCAGTTCTTCGTCGCCGCGCGCACGCGCTCGCGCGCCTCGCGCACGGCGGCGTCCGGCAGACCCACAATATCGAAATTAGGCAGCCCGCCGGATAGGTAGCACTCCACCGACACATCGTACCCACTTATGCCCCCGAGCCCCAACGACCGCACTTTCGCAACCATCCGGCGCCTCCAATCAATAATTTGGCACGCCCTGATCATACCACATTACGCCAAAAATGACAAGCAGCCATATCGACGTGGGCAACACGGGGGCAACGCGCCTATTGTATTGCCGCCGCGCGCGTGGTAGAATGTGTCAGGCTGCGCGGCACACAGCCGCAGTTATGGGAGGTTATCAATATGTCCGACAGAGTCCGGCTAAAACACGACGCAAAGGCCGTTATGAGGGAGAAGGCGCGGCCCGTGTTCCTCACAACAATATTGTTCTTGGTAATCAGCACGGTCGTCGACTTGCTGATACAGTCCGTGCTCGGCATGGACAGGTGGGCAAACGAGGTCATCGATATCAACATGTCGTTCCAGCAATCGCTGCTCAATCCCGCCCCCACCCTGCTGGGCGACATAAACGGCGCCTATATGGGCGCCATGCGCGGCTTCGTTGAGCGCCTCACGCCGTTTGACGGGGTGCTGGGTCTTGTCTTGTCCCTTGCCATGTCCATCGTATCGTTTGGGTACGTCATTGCGTGCCTTCGCATATCGCGCAGGCAGGATACAGACGTGCGCACGCTTTTTGACGGATTCGCGCACGCCGTCAAGCTTATAGGCCTGCAAATTGTAATAGGCGTATTTGTGTTCCTCTGGACGCTCCTGCTCGTGGTTCCCGGCATAATTGCGGCTTTCCGCTACTCAATGGCGCTGTGGATACTGGCGGACGACCCGTCAAAAGGCATCCTGCAGTGCATCGGCGAGTCCAAGGAGATGATGCGCGGCCACAAGTTCGGGCTTTTTGTCCTGGGGCTGTCGTTTATCGGCTGGGCGCTCGTCGGGTCAATCATTTCAATGTTCCTGAGCGCGTTCATAGGCGCGATGGTCCCCTTATTTTCCGTATGGCTGCTGCCGTACATGCAACTGACTACCGCCGGCTTTTATAACCGCGTTTCCGGCGCGGACCGTGCGGCGGATCCCCCGGCTCTTTGAGCGGCGGCCTTTCCCGGAATGGCGGAATACCTCGTGCCGGCGGGCTTCGGGGCGGCGGAACTCGTTGAAAAGCGCTCGCGGTTCATAGGGCAAGTATGGCGCGTGGACTCCGAGGATGAGGCGCGGGGGCACATTGCGTCCGTGAGGCAGGCGCACCGCGACGCGCGCCACAACTGCTGGTGCTACCTGCTGCGCAGCGGAGCGGCGCGCAGCTTCGACGACGGGGAACCGCAGGGCACGGCGGGTTCACCCATGCTGGAGGTATTCAGGCGCGGCGGCGTACTCGACTCGTGCTGCGTCGTGACGCGCTACTTCGGCGGCGTACTGCTCGGGGCGGGCGGGCTTACGCGCGCTTACGGGCACGCCGCCAAGCTGGCGCTCCAAGCCGCAGGCACACTATTATGCACCGATCGACGCACTGTGAGCCTGCGCTGCCCATACAGGCTCGCCGCGCGAGTAAAGGCGGAAGCGGAGCGTATGGGCGGCTCCGTAGAGGGCGCGGCGTACGCCGCCGACGTGACAATGCGCATATCCGTTCCCGAGAGCCTTGCGGACGCTTTCATCGCGTGCGCCGCGCAATACGCGGCGATACTATAACATCGGCAATACTTATATAATATTGAGGAGCATATATGCCACAACTGCGAAACATAGCTATAATAGCCCACGTCGACCACGGCAAGACGACGCTCGTGGACGAGATGCTAAAGCAATCGGGCGTGTTCAGGGATAACCAAGACGTCCGAGAGCGCGTCTTGGACTCCGGCGACCTCGAACGTGAGCGGGGAATAACAATACTGGCAAAAAACACGTCCGTACGGTACGGCGAGGTCAAAATCAACATCGTAGACACGCCCGGGCACGCCGACTTCGGCGGCGAGGTAGAGCGCATACTGAAGATGGTAAACGGAGTACTGCTGCTCGTGGACGCCGCCGAGGGTCCAATGCCGCAGACACGCTTCGTGCTCGGGCGCGCCATGGAGCTCGGGCACCGCGTCATAGTAGTCGTCAACAAGGTGGACAGGCCTGACGCGCGCGTAACCGAGGTGATAGACGAGGTGCTTGAGCTCCTGCTGGAGCTCGACGCCACCGACGAGCAGCTCGATTCGCCCATGCTGTTCTGCTCGGCTCGCAGGGGTACATCCTCATACAGTCCGGAGAGCGAGGGCACAGATCTCGGCCCGCTTTTCAGGACGATCGTCGACTACATCCCTCCGCCGGAAACCGACGATACCGCACCGCTCCAAATGCTCGTCTCGTCCATCGACTATAACGACTACGTGGGGCGCATCGCCATAGGGCGCATAGAGCGGGGCGTCATGCGGCAGAACCAGGAGATATCGGTGTGCGATTTTCACGGAGAGCGTTCCGTAAGAAAGGCGAAAGCCGTAAATATTTACGAGTTCGAGGGGCTTGGCCGCGCGGCGGTCACCGAGGCTTCTGCCGGAAATATCGTCGCCCTGTCCGGCATCCCCGATATCACCATCGGCGACACGGTGTGCGACCCCGGGCATATCGAACCGCTGGTATTTGTCAGGATATCCGAGCCGACGATGGAAATGACTTTTTCGGTGAACGACAGCCCATTTGCCGGACGCGAGGGGAAATACGTCACAACGCGCAACATACGCGACAGGCTCATACGCGAGACACTCCGCGACGTTTCGCTGCGCGTCTCCGAAATATCCGGCAGCGACAGCTTCAACGTGGCCGGGCGCGGGGAAATGCACCTGGGCATCCTCATAGAGACGATGAGGCGCGAGGGGTACGAGTTCCAAGTTTCGCCGCCGCGCGTCCTGAACGTCGAGCGGGACGGCGTGCTGTGCGAGCCGGTAGAGCGAGTCGTACTGGACGTGCCGGAGAGCGCCGTTGGCCCCGTGATAGAAAAGCTCGGCTCTCGTCGCGGCGAGCTCGTCGAGATACAGCCCATGGGAGGCAGAATGA
Organism: Oscillospiraceae bacterium; assembly: GCA_031282225.1. GTDB lineage: Bacteria > Bacillota > Clostridia > Oscillospirales > Oscillospiraceae > JAISBX01. The sequence goes on from JAITEC010000006.1 coordinate 4,891, forward strand.
GGATACAGTTCCGCGTGCCCGCGCGCGGGCTTTTCGGGTATCGCGGGGAGTTCCTGTCAGACACGCGCGGCGAGGGCGTCATGGCGT
>JAITEC010000182.1 GCA_031282225.1 Oscillospiraceae bacterium
GATAGTAGCCGCGCTGCGCGCGGGGCGGCTGGCGGACGTGGCTTGCCTCATGTACAACGTCTTCGAGGATGTCTCGCCTCACAGGGCAGAGATCGCGCGCATAAAAGCTCACCTGATAGAACTTGGCGCGCTCGGCGCCGTCATGACGGGAACGGGTTCCGCTGTCTTCGGGGTGTTCGCCAGCGCCAGCGCCGCGCGCGCGGCATATGGCGCCGCCCAGGCCGCGCGCCGGGCAGTCGCCGGCGATTGCTATTTTTTTTGCGAGGTGCTATAATTCGGATCGGTGGGTCTATAGATGCGCAGTAGCTGCATATACCGCCGCTTCGCGCGTTTTGGCTCGGGATTTCCATATATTATACAAAGGGGACGGAAAAATGACATATGTAAAACGCACCGGAAAAGTCCTCGCGGCATGGCTGCTCACCTTGGCCGTGCTCACCTCAATGCTCGTTGCTCCGGCGTCTGCGGAGACGGGAGAGCTTGCGTTTCGCAACGCAAGCGGCGGAGAGGACATCATATCGCTCACCGACGCGCGCGACTACGAGGCCGTGCTGACGCTGGACAGCGCCGTGCCGGCCGAGTCTGTCACGTGGTCGCTCTCGCGGGAGCGGGGGGAGCAGGATTATAGCATATTCCCGTACCAATATCTCGGCGGGTCCTTGGGCGACTGGAAGTTGTGGGAATCCGACAACGCGTACTTCACGGATATACGTACGGAGGCAATAACACAGGGCGGCAAACCCGCGCTCCGGCTCACTTTTTCGAGCGGGCTGTTCTTCGGCGTCAATAGGATGGACGCGCCGCGCGCGAACAGAAACGTCATACTCGACTACACAGGCGATTATGTCCTCGCCTGCGCCGACGCCGACGGCAAAACGCTCGGACAGGCCACAGTGCGGGTGAATCCGTACGACGACTATAAAACAAACAGCGAACTTGCCGCGTCGCTCGCGGAGGCAAAGGCGGCCGCCTCCGGCATCGACGGGCTGTACATAGACCTCCAGAGCATGGGGGTGTCCTCGCAGGGACGCGATATGCCGTATGTAGTCATCTCCGACAGTCGAGCGAGCGTAGAGAGCTACCTCGCGCTGACGGAGCAGGCGCTGCGCGACCCTGACGGCGTCTTGGCACGCATCAAGGGCGGCGATGCCGACTTTAGGGTGCCCGTGCTATTTTCCAACATCCACCCCGACGAGACGCCTGGCGCCGACGCGCCCATGAATCTCGTCTGGGACATCGTTAACAGCTTTGAAAACGGCGGCAAGATCACCTACAAGACGCTCACGGGCTTCACGCCGGAGGGCGAGGCCCGCCTCAAGGCGGAGCTTGATGCCTCGGGCATCCAGTGGAGCGGCCTCGTGAGCGGATATGTCACCGGCCTTGGCTCCATAACAGGCGGCAACGACGGCTCCGGGAAGGTGGACCTTGAGAAGTATTACACTGTTGCGGATGTCACGCTCGACGTGAACGAGCTGCTCGACAACGTGATCCTCATCGTGTGCCCCACCGAGAACGTGGACGGGCGCACAAGCGATATTCGCCAAAACGGCAACGGCTTCGACATAAACCGCGACAATATGTTCCAGACACAGGCGGAGACGCGGAACATGACGCAGCTGATAGCCAAGTGGAATCCCGCCACGATGGTGGAACTGCACGGCTTTATCGCCGGTTATCAGGTAGAGCCTTGCTCTCCGCCGCATGAGCCCAACTTTGAATACGATCTCTTCGCGGAACTCGGCCTGAGATCCGGCGAGGCATTCGGCATAGGTGCCGTAGCCAATAACGACGAGTACAACAGCTATGTCATGCCCCTGCGCGACTATCTCGTCACCGACGAGAGCGGCGACCCTTACTGGGCGGCGCCATGGGACGACATGAGCACGAACTACACGCCCCAGTACTCCATGCTGCACGGCTCCGTGGCGTTCACCATTGAAGTTCCCGCTGCAAACCAGGCAGGCACCACGAGCTTGGAATACGGGCTTATCAACCACGCGAAATTTGTCATGGAGAACAAAGCGGCATTTTACGAGAACCAGCTCACCGGCTGGTCGCGCGGCGCAAACAACATCGACGAGCCCTCAATAGCCGACTGGTATGTCGATATGCACGACAACCCCGGCGCGGAAAAAGACGTCTACCGCCCCAAGTACAGCGGCAACGGCAACTTCTTCCCCGAGTGCTATATCATCCCGCTGGATCCCGAGAGTCAGCACAATCCGGCGGCGGCTTACGATATGCAAGAATTCCTCCTTCGCAACGGCGTGCGCGTGCACGCGCTCGATGAGGACATCACCGTGAACGGCACGCAGTATAAAGCGGGCTCCATGGTGGTGAGCATGTACCAGGCCAAACGCAACGTTGCAAACGGCGCGCTCTACGACGGCGTGCTCATAACAGGCTGGACCGACCTGTACAGCGAGCCCGTCACGGCGTTTGGCAAAATGCGCGGCTTCGACTGCTACGCCATCGACGTAAAAGGCGCCGTGCCGGAATCCTCGCTCGTTGAAATTGTCTCCGCTCAGAGCGCGCCCGAGTACTTCTCCGGCATTGAGGGCGCGGAGGTAATAATAGACAACGACAGCGTGGAGGCCATTGCCCTTGTCAACGACATGCTCCGCGACGGCGCAAAAGTGGGCTTTGTGACGCAGGGCGAGTACATCGCCGATTTTGTGGTGTCCTACGGCACGTATACCCAATTCAGCGGCGGTTACGCCGTAAAGGCGACGGGCGTGGCCTCGGCGCCGAGCGCCCGGCTGCTCAGACAAGCGCCGATATACATCCCCGGCTTCGCGGGTGATTTTTCTACGGACTCCGCCGGCAACCCCTACGGCGCGTTCAACTTCCCCAACTACGGCAATACCAACTATAATTTCGACAAGTTTGCCTACGGCGCGCAGATGGGTTTTGAAATAGTGGACGACCCCGCCTCCGCGCTGGTGATAGCGGGCAACCGCGCCTTGGACAGCGCCGCCATTTCCGAGGTTAAAGCCGGCAAGCCGTACCTGGCGGCGGGTGCCGGTGCATTGGAGACGGTAAAAAGCGAATTCCTGGGCCAATACGGCTTTGACTACACTGCCAACAACACCATCCAAGACGCTCTCTATT
>JAITEC010000198.1 GCA_031282225.1 Oscillospiraceae bacterium
CAAAATACGCTCCACGATGTGCAACTGCGGATCGCTTACGCTCGGCCAGTTGCAGGAAAACGCGCGCCTGACCCTCGTGTCCGCAACGTCAATAGTGGAGGGCGGCGCCCACGATGTCATGCTCAAGGAAAACGCCATAAACATAGGCAACCGAGTATAACGCAGGTATGGGCGGCGATACTAGAGGGCGGAGGACGTGCTATATAGCCGGGGCGGGGTCTTTTGCGGAAGGGGCGCCGCCGCGCGGGGGGGACTATATAATTGCGGCGGACGGGGGGTATGAGGCACTCGTGTCGCGCGGGTACGTGCCGGATCTCGTGTGCGGAGACTTCGACTCGCTGGGATATGAGCCGGATTGCCCAAACGTTATGGCGCGCCCGCGCGCCAAGGACGAGACAGACGCGGAACTCGCCGTGAGGCACGGCATGGGGCGCGGACATAGGCTGTTTGTCATAAACGGAGGGATGGGCGGGCGGCCAGACCACACGTTTGGGAACATGGCGCTCCTTGCGCAAATAGCGCGCGGGCGCGGGCGGGGATTCCTGGCGGGCGGCGATGCCAACATTACAGCCGTATGGCGCGGCGAGGCGCGCTTTACGGCGGCGGCGCAAGGTTACATTTCCGTGTTCGCGTTCGGCGGCATGGCGCGCGGAGTGGATATAGAGGGGCTGAAATACACGCTCCGTAACGCCGAACTGCGCCCCGACACAACGCTGGGGGTGAGCAACGAGTTCCTGGGCGCCCCGTCGCGCGTGCGCGTCCGCAGCGGCACCGCGCTCATTATGTGGGCAGGCAGTTTATACGATACCGCAGAAGAACTTATGGAGTTGAAAGGGAGGCCGTATTCATGAGGGAGAACCGGATTTTTGCGCTGTGTTACAGGTGCGCGGCGTTCATGCTGTGTTTGGCGGGGATACTTGCAACGGCGGGCGCGTTTGCGGGGCGGTTTAACTGGCGCATGCTCTTGTACTATACAACAGAGAGCAACATCATGGTGCTGGCGATGTTCGGCGCGCTGATTGCCAAAACCGCCGCCGGCATTAAAAAGGGCGGCACAGAGGGCGGGTGCAGCTACTTTGAGCGGCTGTCCGCAATTGTAATGCTGTCAATAACAGTGACGCTCATAGTGTTTTGGCTCTTGCTCGCGCCGTATTTCGGGGGCGGCATGGGGCTGCTGACCTTTACCAATATGCAAGTGCACGCGATCACGCCGCTGCTCATGATATTCGATTACTTCCTCTTCGCAGAGCCTGGCAAGCTGAAAAAACACGACCCGTGGATATTTGCCGTGATCCCGCTGGGATATTTTGCCCAATCTACGGCGCTCGGCTTTTCCGGATTCAAATACGGCGGGTTGTCCAGTGCGCCTGCGACGCGGTTCCCATACTTTTTCCTGGATTTTGACCTGATAGGCTCGCGCGTGTTTTTATACGTATTGGCCCTCACGGTATTTTTCATGGCCCTGGCGTACTTGCTGCTGTGGTATGACAGGCGGCGGGGGGGGCTCGCACGCTAAAGAAAAAATATTTGCAATTTGCCCGGAGATATGCTAGGATAATGTCCGCGCCTGCGTGCGCGTATAATTAGAGCGAGGTGAATATCTTGAAAGAGGGAATACACCCAAACTACGGGCCTGCCACAATAAGGTGCGCCTGTGGGGAGGTCATTGAGACGGGCAGTACAAAAAAGGACATAAAGATTGAAATATGCTCCAAGTGCCACCCGTTCTACACGGGCAAACAGAAGTTGGTGGATACGAGCGGGCGCGTTGACAAATTCAACAGACGGTTTGGATTGCAATAACGTCGAAAGAGCCGTGACAGCGGGGCTGCGCGCAGACAGCATGGCTCCGGACGAGCGATCAGACGAGCAGAGCATGGAAGAGCTGGAGTCGTTGCTGCGCACCGCCGGGGGCGTGTGCGTGGGCAGCGCGCTTCAGCACCGGCCGTCGCCGGATCCCCGCACGTTTATCGGGGACGGCAAGGTGAAAGAACTCAGGGCCCTGATAGACGCCGAGGAGTGTACGCTGGCGGTGTTCGACAACGAGCTGTCTCCGTCACAGACGCGCGCGCTCGGCGAGGAGCTGGGCGTTCGCGTGATAGACCGGTCAACGCTGATACTCGACATCTTTGCCTCGCGCGCGCAGTCGCGCGAGGGGCGGCTGCAGGTGGAGCTCGCGCAGTACAAGTACCTGCTGCCGAGGCTGACCGGCATGTGGTCGCATCTCGTCAGGCAGACGGGCTCGTCCGCGCCGATAGGCACGCGCGGACCGGGAGAGACGCAGCTTGAGACGGACAGGCGACATATTCGCCGCAGGATAGCCAAGCTGGAGGATGAACTGCGCGACGTGCGCCGCGTGCGCTCGTCCCAGCGGCGTTTGCGCGAAAAGAACGCGTTGCCGGTCGTCGCGCTCGTCGGCTACACAAACTCCGGCAAGTCGACGCTGCTAAACGCGCTGACGAATGCCGGCATTCAGGCGAACGACCGCCTGTTCGACACGCTCGACACTACAACGCGCCGCATGAGGGTAAATGATCGCGTAGAGGCGCTGTTATCCGATACCGTGGGCTTCATACACAAGCTGCCGCACCACCTCATAGACGCGTTCGGTGCGACGCTTGAGGAATTGAAGTTCGCGGACTTGCTTGTCCATGTGATAGACTCGTCTAACCCCGAGTGGGATCGCCAAGCGCGCGTAGTAAACGCGCTCATCGCGCGCCTCGGCGCCGAATCAAAGCCGCGCATAGAGGCGTTTAACAAGTGCGACCTTACAGGGAGGGACGCGACGGTACCGCACGGGACGGATGCCGTGGAGATATCTGCAAAGACGGGCGAGGGCACAGATAAGCTGCTCGCGCGCATAGGGGAACTGCTGTCAAGCGAGGACGTGCGCGCGCTGCTGCGCCTGCCGTACAGCAAGGGGGGGCTCGTCGACACGCTGACGCGCGAGGGGGGCGTCACGCGCACGGAGTACCGCGACGGATATATTGAAATGGAGGCCGTGCTCCGCCCGGACGTATACGGACGCGTCAGCCAATACGCGCAATCGCCGGATGGAGCGCAAGAGGGCTAGACGCCGAGCGCGTCGGACATGGAGTACAGCCCCGGAGATTTTACGCCCGCGAGGAACTTGGCGGCCTTGAGCGCGCCGACGGCAAACACGTCGCGCGAAAACGCGGAGTGCTTTAGCGTGATGACCTCGTCGTGCCCGGCGAATACGACCTCGTGCTCGCCGACTATCGTGCCGCCGCGCACGGATGAAATGCCTATCTCATGAATGTCTCTCGGCGCGCGCCTGTCGGCGCGCGCCGTTACATATTCGGACTCATAGGGGAGCGCGCTCGCGGCGGCGTCGGCGAGCAGGAGCGCCGTGCCGCTGGGAGCGTCGGCCTTGCGGTTGTGGTGGCGCTCCACGATCTCAACATCGAAGCCCTCGCCGAGCGCAGCCGCAACGCGCTTTACAAGCTCCGCGAGAAGATTGACACCGAGCGACATGTTGCCCGAGCGCAGTATCGGGACTGTCGCGGACGCCTCTTTTACAGCTTCCAGCTGTTGCGTGGAGTATCCGGTAGTACATAGTACCAGCGGCATCTTTCTCTCGTAGGCGAGGTACAGCAGCCCGTCGAGAATGGACGGCGAGGAGGAATCTACTATGACATCGGCTTGCCCGTCGAACTCGCGCGGATCGTCGTAGATGGGGAACCTGTTCGACCGCATATGCACTACGTCGAACCCCGCCGCGATCTCAACGTCCGCGTCGCGCGCCGCCAGCTCCGCCACAGCGCGTCCCATATGCCCGCAGCACCCTGAAATAATTATCTTTAGCATTGTCAGGTACTCTCAAACGAGGCTGAATCCGGCCTTTTGCAGCGAGGCCTTTAGCTTTTCGAGATTCTCGGGCGACATGTCGCACAGGGGCAGGCGCAGTTCCCCGGCATCCATGCCAATGAGGTTCATCGCCGTCTTCAGCGGTATCGGGTTGACCTCTATGAACAGATTATCCATCAGATCCAGGTACCTGTAGAATATATTCAGGGCGCCGGCGTAGTCGCCGCGCAGGCACAGGTGCGTTATTTGGGTCATCTGCGCCGGTATAATATTGGCGCAGGTAGATATCAGGCCCTTTGCGCCCAGCGCCATCAGGGATATGGTCTCGTTGTCGTTGCCGGACCATATGAATAAATCGTCCCCGCACGCGGCGAGAGTGGCAGCCGCCAGGGGGATGCTGCCCGAGGCCTCTTTTACGCCGTTTATGTTCTTGTGGCGCGATAGCTCTATATATGTCTGCGCGGTGAAGGACATCGACGTGCGGCTTGGAACGTTGTACAGTATTATCGGAATGCCCACCGCGTCCGCTATGTGCGTGAAGTGGCGCACAAGGCCGCGCTGCGTCGTCTTGTTGTAGTAAGGCGTCACGTGTAGCAGCGCGTCCGCCCCGCTGCTCTCGGCCTCGCGGGACAGGAGCGTAGCCGCCTCCGTGTCGTTGCTGCCCGCGCCCGCGATGACTTTTACGCGCCCTCCGACGCGCTTGACGCAAAAATCCACTACCTGTATGTGCTCGTCTATAGACTGCGTGGAGCTCTCGCCGGTAGAGCCGCACGCCACTATGGCGTCCACGCCGCCAGCTATCTGCAAGTCGATGAGCTCGCCGAGCTTATCGTAATCTATGCCGCCGTGCCTGTACGGCGTCACGATAGCCGTAGCCAAGCCCGTAAAAACCGGAGTCTTCATAATACCACACGCTCCAATATTATTAATTGAGATTAATTGAGAATTGACAGTTATAACAGGTGATTGATGATGTTTTCGGCGCAAAGGAGCTCGGCCAGCAGGACGGCGCCGCCGGCGGCGCCGCGAAGTGTGTTGTGGGAGAGGCAGATGAACATGATGTCGTACTGCGAGTCCTCGCGGAGACGGCCGACAGATATGGCCATGCCGTTTTCGAGCATCCTGTCCTGTGCGGTCTGCGGCCTGTCGGGTTCCTCGAAATAGTGCAGGAATTGCCTGGGGGCAGACGGCAGGCCGAGTTCCTGCGGGCGGCCTGAAAAGCTGTTCCAACGCGATTTTATCTCGTTGATCGACGGCTTTTCTTCAAAAGAGACAAATACCGCCGACATGTGTCCGTCTGACACGGGCACGCGCACGCATTGCGATGTCACGGAAGGGAGCCGGGCGTCCACAATGGCGCCGCCGGACACGCTCCCCCATATCTTGAGCGGCTCGCGCTCGGACTTCTCCTCCTCGCCGGGTATGAACGGTATAACGTTGTCGCGCATCCCGGGCCATGTCTCGAATGTCTTGCCCGCGCCCGATATGGCCTGGTATGTACACGCGAGCACGCGTACGGGGCGAAACTCCATGAGGGGATGGATGGCGGGCACATAGTTTTGCAAGGAGCAGTTGGCCTTGACGGCTATGAACCCGCGCTCCGTCCCCAACCGTTTTCGCTGGCTGCCTATCACTGCTAAGTGGCCGGGGTTGAGTTCGGGTATGACCATGGGCACGTCCGGTGTCGCACGGTGGGCGGAATTGTTTGATATAACGGGACACTCCGCCCGCGCGTATGCCTCCTCGAGGGCCGCCGTCTCGGCCTTGCCCATGTCGACTGCGCAGAAAACGAAGTCCGCGCGGCCGGCCATCTCCGCGATGTCGCCGGACGCGGACAGGACGTTCATTGCGCGCGCGGCTTCCGGCACGGGCGTGGGCATCATCCACCTGCCCGCCACGGCCTGCCCATATGCCTTGCCCGCGCTGCGCGGACTCGCCGCGACGGCGGTAAGCTCAAACCACGGGTGGCGCTCCAGCAGGGAGACAAAGCGCTGCCCCACCATGCCCGTCGCCCCAATGACCCCCACCGAGTACTTTTTCATGTGGTACCTCTTTTCCCCGCGCGAGCGGGCAGATGCGCGATATATAATGCGTGCAGCTCGCATGTTGTATCATATTCACGCGCCGTCATATTTGACAACGGGATATGTATGGCGTGCGCAAAATCAGACAAAAAGATTCAAATATTTACAGCTTATTTACAAAACACTCAAAAAACTACTTGTAACGCGAACTATTTTGTAATATAATGCCGCTGTGGCTCGGCGCCGTATGCCATGTGCCGATCGCGGCTATTTTATCATCTCGACGGCGCACTGTCAACTAGGAGGGTCAATATGAAAAAGTGGTTAAAGGCGACCGCACTGTCGCTTGCGGCCGCAGTTTTGGCTGCAGCGCCGCCGGCGACGGAGGCAGGGGCGTTCGAGCCGCCGGTCGCCGCAGTGAAGATTGGGCTGTACTACGGCTCGTCCGCGTTGCCTTCGGCAAATTTGCAAAACGCCACGGGGTATGGCTCGGGATACGATTTCGGCTATTTTGACGAATCCAGGAATTTTGTGCCGATAGGGGCGTATACCGACGCCGTGAAAATTTCCGTGATGCGCGACAGGAACATGCGGTTCGACGGCAGCGGTTATGTCGAGGGGACGTCGGGCGACGTGGTAGTCGGGTGCTTCCATATCCAAGGCGACCGCCAGTACGACACTTACGGCGCCGCGAGAGAGGCGGCGGACCGGACGAATTCGTCGTTCGTCAAGTACCTGTCCGGGAGTTTCTATGTATGCACGGGCAATTATCTCACGGCTTCGGCTGCCGAGGAGGCGAGAGTCGCGCAAGGGCTCGGCGGCAGCATCACGTCGGGCACGGTATACACCGTGACCGTGGCGGAGACCGGCACAAACCGCATAATTTTTGAATTTGACTGCGGAACGGGGAGATGGCTCGGCGTAATGCCGAGGCAGTCCGGAGGGACAAAACCCCAGACGTGGTTCAGGGGATACAGATACCACGGGGGCTTTCAGTACGCCAGGCGCGACGGCGGGGACATCACCGTTGTGAACATAGTCGATATAGACGACTACACGCGCGGGGTAATACCCAATGAGATGAGCAACGCCTGGCCGCTTGAGGCGCTGAAGGCCCAGGCTCTGTGCGCGCGCACTTACGCGATGTCCAAGCTGGGGACGCACTCGGCGCATGGATTCGATCTGTGCACCACAGAACACTGCCAGGTATACCACGGGCAGAACTCGGCAAACGAGATCACCGAAGCGGCAGTCGACCAGACGCTCGGCCAGTACATCACGTACGAGGGAGAGCTGTGCGAGACATATTTCTCGTCCAGCGACGGCGGGGCTACGGAGGATGTTGAAAATGTTTGGAACTCAAAGCTGCCGTACCTGCGCGGCGTGACGGATCCGTACGAGGCTGACATCGCCGGGCGCCTGTCAAATTACAGCTGGACTGTTACATACACGCCGGAACAGATAACGCAGCGGATGCGCAACAGGGGGAATAACTGCGGACAGATAGTGGGGATGGCCGTTACGCGATATACGGACATGGGCAACGCGTATGAAGTTACAATGCTAGACGACGGCGGGCGCACATGGAAACTCACAAAGGGAGACAGCATCCGTTCCGGGCTCGGGGCGAAATCGATCCGATTGACTATCGGAGACGCGGCGCCGCCTGGCGGCCCGTCAGGCGGCGGACAGTCAGGGGGCGTGTACGTGGACGGCTCCGGCCAGACGCTGGACTCCGCAATGGCGCCGTATTACGCCATAGGCGGCGATGGGCAAGTGGACGCCATGCCCGAAGAGGGCGCGCTGTACGCGATGACCGGCGACGGGGAGGTGGCGCAGGTGGGCGCTGCGCCGCAGACCGACGCGGCGCCTGCGGCGCCTGCGGTATCCGCGAATGTAGCGCGCGGGTCGGGGCTGGTCAACGGATACTTTACGATAAGGGGCACGGGCACAGGGCACAACATAGGCATGAGCCAGTGGGGGGCGTACTCCATGGCGAAGAACCACAACATGACCTATGACCAAATCATTCATTTCTATTTCACGGGAGTGACTATTGGGTAAAAGGGGCGTGAAGCGGCGGGTGGCGCGGGACATTGCGTAAGAGCGACTTTTATTTTGACCTTCCGCCGGAACTCATAGCGCAGGCTCCGCTCCCGCGCAGGGACGCCTCGAGGCTCATGTGCCTGGATCGGCGTACGGGCGATGTGGGGCACAGGAGGTTTGACGAGCTGCGCACGTTGCTGCGCGAGGGCGACTGCCTCGTGTTAAACGACTCGCGCGTGATGCCCGCGCGCCTCGTCGGACGGCGGGGCACGGGCGGCGCGGCGGAGATATTGCTGCTGCGCGACCTCGGCGGGGGAGAGTGGGAGTGCATGACGCGCCCGGGGAGATCAACGCGCGTGGGCGCGACGATCGTGTTCGGAGATGGCGAGCTGTGCGCAGAGATAACCGGCGAGGGGGCGGGAGGCACAAGACGCGTAAAATTCACGCACGACGGCGTTTTCACTGAGCTGCTCGACAGGTTGGGCAAAATGCCTCTCCCGCCGTATATACACGGGGAACTCGGGGACGCGGAGCGATATCAGACCGTGTACTCGCGCGTAGCCGGTTCGGCTGCCGCGCCGACTGCGGGGCTGCACTTTACGCGCGAGATGTTGGACGATATCAGGCGCATGGGCGTAAAAGTGAGCTTTGTGACGCTGCACGTGGGGCCGGGTACGTTCCGCCCCGTAAAGGCCGAGGATATAAGGGAACACGCCATGCACGCGGAGTACTGCTCCATACCGCGCGCGACAGCCGACGCCGTCAACGCGGCGCGGGCGTCCGGCTGCCGCGTGATAGCTGTGGGCACCACGTCGTGCCGCACGCTCGAATCGGGCGCCGGCGCTGACGGACGCATAGGCGAGTACTCCGGCTTTACGGATATATTCATCTATCCCGGATATGAATTTAAATGCGTAGACGGACTCCTTACGAACTTCCACCTGCCCGAGTCCACGCTCATCATGCTCGTGTCCGCCCTGGCCGGGCGCGAGAACACCCTCCGCGCCTATTCAGAGGCGATACGCGAGCGATACAGGTTCTATTCGTTCGGAGACGCGATGCTGGTGACATAGGCGAGGCGTCACGCAAACAGCCGCGTCCACAGTATGGAGGAAAACATCGCTATGAGTACGCCTATAGTGTACTCCAGGTCGTCCAGCCACGCTACGGAGAACCGGCGACGCAGCGCCGACAGTGACAGGGCGGCGGCGGCGCCTGTCAGGAGCGTCATGAGCGAGACGGAGAAGCGGAAGAAAACGGGGACGGTAAACGCCGCGGCGATAGCCATCATGTATGTGCTGACGTTCAGCGCGCTCCATCGCCTGTCGGCGGCGCGGGTCTTGAAGATGCCCCGGTGTATCCTGCGCGACAGCAGTGGCGCAATCACCAGGCCGCCCATTATCCCCAGCGCCATGACGTACATGATGAGTATGAACTCGCGCCCGGAGGCGGAGCCCGTGTCCGTCACGCCGGCGGACGCCAGCGCGGTGTTTGCGGCCATTATCTCATATGTGGTGTTGCCGATGACGGACAGCCGGAGCCACGACAGCGGTATGCCCAGGACGGGGGCGAGGGTGAAAAAACCGACCAGCACCGCGACGGCGGGCACGAGCGTGTGCGGGACCGATATCCTCACAATTTTCATGAGCTGCTGCCTCGTGAAGCCGATCTTCAGCGCGCGACGCCAAGATTTCCGCATGACCACGCCGGTGAGCGCCGCGACGTAAATGATGCCTGCGGCGGCCGCGACGTATGTGATCCAGTGGCCGGATGCGTCTATATAATTCATTGAAGTCGCCTCTTTGTCCTTTTGTAAGCCGATAATATCACTCTACGAGCTTTAAATTAGCGGCTATCCATACGGCTTCCGCAGTGTTCTGGGCACCCAGCTTTGTGCACACCGTCTGGATGAGGAGCTTTACCGTGTTAACGGAGATGTTGCGGTTGTACGCTATCTCCGTGCGCGATAGGCCGTGGCATAGGTCGAGCAGTATCTCCTTCTCTTTGTTCGTCAGCGCAAACAACTTCTCGTTCAACTGGTTGTAGTTCCTGTAATCTGTTATCACGTGGCTGAGCGTCTTGGCGTACGCGGAAGATTTCTTGTGGATCTTGTCGAGCCACGGCCGGGGTATTTCGCATTTATCGTCGCGCAGCGCGGCGGACGTGAGTGTCCGCATGTCCTTTCCCAGCTCAATAAAGGGCATGTCCAGGTTATCGGACAGGGATATGGCGTAGGCGTTGGAGAGCTCGCGCATGGCCTCGTCC
>JAITEC010000005.1 GCA_031282225.1 Oscillospiraceae bacterium
GGTGAATACGTCGTCTATCGCCAGGCGCTCGTTTATCAGTATGGCGTCCTCGTAGTTGTAGCCCTCCCATGTCATGAAGCCCACGAGGATGTTCTTTCCGAGCGCTATCTCGCCGTTCGCCGTGGAGGGGCCGTCCGCGAGGACGTCGCCCTTCTTTACGCGGTCCCCTGCGTCTACGATAGGCCGCTGGTTTATGCACGTGCCCTGGTTGCTCCTTGCGAACTTCGACAGCGCGTAGTCCCTCACGACGCCATCGTCATATTTCACGGTGATGTTCACGGCGGAGACCTTTGTGACCTCGCCATCCCCGTCCGCCATTATAATGACAGTGGAGTCCACGGCGCACTTGTGCTCTATGCCGGTCGCCACTATGGGCGCCTCCGGTACGAGCAGTGGGACGGCCTGCCTTTGCATGTTCGCGCCCATGAGTGCGCGGTTGGCGTCGTCGTTTTCCAGGAAAGGGATCATGGCTGTCGCCACCGACACCATCATGCTCGGGGAGACGTCCACGTAGTCTATGCGCTCGCGCTCGACCTCGACTATTTCGTCGCGGTGGCGGCACGTTATGCGCTCGTTTGCCAACCGACCGTCCGCGTCGAGCGGTTCCGTCGCCTGCGCCACAAAAAACTCGTCCTCGACATCCGCGGTGAGGTACGCGAGCTCGTCAGTCACGCGGCACGTGCCTTTTTCCACCTTGCGGAACGGGGCTATCAAGAATCCGTACTCGTTGACGCGGGCGTATGAGGCGAGGTACGATATGAGCCCGATGTTGGGTCCCTCTGGCGTCTCTATTGGGCACATGCGCCCGTAGTGGCTGTAGTGGACGTCGCGCACATCGAATCCCGCGCGCTCGCGGCTCAGGCCGCCGGGGCCGAGGGCCGACAGCCTGCGCTTGTGCGTCAGCTCGGCGAGAGGGTTTGTCTGGTCCATGAACTGCGACAGCGGGGAGGAGCCGAAGAACTCCTTGACGGCGGCTGTCACGGGTCTGATATTTATCAGGGACTGCGGCGTTATAATGTCAAGGTCCTGCAGCGTCATACGCTCGCGTATGACGCGCTCCATGCGGGAAAAACCGACCCTGACCTGGTTTTGCAGCAGCTCGCCCACGCTGCGCATGCGCCTGTTGCCCAAGTGGTCTATATCGTCAGGCTCGCCAACGCCGAGCGCGAGGCAATTGACGTAGTTCGCCGCCGCGAAAATATCGTCGGGTATAATATGCCTCGGCACGAGGTCGTCCCGCCTCGCCATTATCGCGGAGCGCAATTCGTCGCCGCTATACTCGTCGAGCAGCCCTTTTAGGATGATGAAGCGCACGCGCTCTTTCACGCCGATATCGGCGGGGTCGAACTCGACGAACCCGTCGAGCTTTACCATACCGTTTGAGAACATCTTTATTGAGCGCCCGTCTACAAGTATGACGGCGTCTGTCACGCCGCGCCCGTCGAGTTCCTCGGCGCGCGCGCGAGTCAGCGTTTCGCCCGCTTCGGCGATGATCTCGCCTGTTAAGGGGTCGGCTATGGGTTCCGCCAGCGTCTGACCGCTGAGTCTGCGCCATATGGCGAGCTTTTTGTTGTATTTGTACCTGCCTACCTTAGATATGTCATACCTGCGCGGGTCGAAGAACAGTGTGTTCAAAAGGGCCTCCGCGCTGTCTATAGTGGGAGGGTCGCCCGGGCGCAGGCGCTTGTACAGCTCTATGAGCGCCTCTTCGCGGGTTGGGCAGGTGTCTTTGTCAAGCGTGGCCGTCATGCGGTCGTCGTCTCCGAATATCTCCCGCATCTGCGCCACCGTCTCCGCCCCCGCCTCTCCGCCGCGCATTGACAGCCACGTGTGCGGTTCCGCCGTGCGCTTGCCGATGGAGCGCAGGAACCATGTCACGGGCAGCTTGCGGTTTTTGTCGACGCGGGCGTGGAAATTGTCGGACGCGTCGGTCTCAAATTCGAGCCACGCGCCCCGGTAGGGTATCAACGTGGCGGCATAGACGGTCACGGCGGTATTGGCGTCCGTGCTCGCGCCGAAATACACGCTCGGCGAGCGTATGATCTGCGACACGACGACGCGTTCCGCGCCGTTTATGACAAAAGTCCCAGACTCCGTCATGACGGGGAATTCGCCCATGAATATGTCCTGTTCTTTTATCTCCTCGGTCTCACGGTTGCGCAAGCGCACCCTGACTTTCAGGGGCGCGGCGTACGTGACATCGCGGGCCTTGCACTCGTCCACGGGATATTTCGGCGACTCCTCCATGCTGTAATCAATGAACGACAGCTCCAAGTTGCCGCTGTGATCCGTTATTGAGGAAACGTCACGGAACACCTCGCGCAGCCCCGTGTCGAGGAACCATTTGTATGACGTCTTTTGTATCTCGAGGAGATTTGGCATCTCCAGCGTCTCTTCCGTCCTCGCGAAGCTCTTGCGCACAGTCTTTCCGTATGATATGTCCTTTGGCATACACATCGCTCCAGTTCATAAAATTCGGCACTCCCGGGTGCGTTGGCACGGTATAAAAATGGATGTTGACATTTGGCGCTATCCATAGTAGTATATTAATATGGCGGGAGACTCGCTATAGGCGATTGCGCGTGCTTTTTGCGCACAGCAATTCATTCTAACAGCTCTGGCGCAGTTTGTCAAGAGTTTTTTGCGTGCGCGTTTTTATTTTTTGCGCGCGCGTTTTTTATTTAAGCATAACACTAATCGCCGCGCTTGATAGTGGAGCGGAAAGGGATGCGGCAGCTATGGAATACACATTGATGCATAAGAACGTCGCCGTCGCGGTGCTGGAGATATTCGAGGACACCGGGACTATCTTAAAAACGACAGAGCTTATGCGTCCGGAGCATTTGCCGCTCGGCGTCAGGCTCACGCCGCAGGGCAA
>JAITEC010000022.1 GCA_031282225.1 Oscillospiraceae bacterium
GCTCTTGAGGGATCGTCTTTCGGTATGCCGTAAGCGCGCGATAGCGGCTCAAACGCCGCCGCGTCGCCGTCGATGAGCGCGAGCAATTCGCCGCGCAGTGCGGCGGCAGACTCCATGATGCGCTCTATATCGCCTTGAACGTCCGCGTATTTCTTCTTTCCGAGCGTGAGGCTGCCAACCATTGACCCCAGCGCCACGCCCAGCGCGCCCGCCAGCGCCGCCGCCCCGCCGCCGCCCGGGGTGGGGGAAGACGATGCGAGCGCGTTGGCAAACTCAGTATATGTCATTCGACTAAAATAGTCCCGATATTCTTCCGGCAGCGTCTACGTCTATCCGCTCTGCGGAAGGCGACTTGGGCAGGCCGGGCATCGTCATTACATCGCCCGTGAGCGCCACAATGAAGCCCGCTCCGGCGGAGACTTTCAGGTTGCGCACCGTCACTTTGAAACCGCGCGGGGCGCCCAGCTTGCCGGGGTCGTCCGAAAAACTGTACTGCGTCTTGGCCATGCAGATGGGCAGGTTGCCAAAGCCCTGCTCCTCAAGCTGCTTTATCTGCTTAACCGCGTTGCCTACGAGCTCCACGGAATCGGCGCGGTATACGCGCTTTGCTATCGCTTCAAGCTTTTGCATTATGGACAAGTCAAGCGCATATGAGTACTCAAAGTTTTTGCCCTGTCCCGATTCGCATAGCCGCACGACCTCGCGCGCCAGCGCCTCTCCTCCGGCGCCGCCCTTCGCCCACACCTCTGACAGAGCCACGTTCACGCCCTTCTCGCTGCACTTGCGCTCGACGAGCTCGAGCTCAGAGCGCGTGTCTGTAGGGAACGCGTTTATGGCAACTACGCACGGGAGCTTGAACACGTTAGTCACGTTGTCCACATGCTGCAGCAGATTGGGGAGCCCCCGCTCAAGCGCCTCCAGGTCCTCCGCGCCGAGCTCCGCTTTCGGCACGCCGCCGTGCATCTTCAGCGCCCTCACTGTAGCCACTATGACTACGGCATCGGGGCGCAGGCCTGCCATGCGGCACTTTATGTCCAAGAACTTTTCGGCGCCGAGGTCGGCACCGAAGCCCGCCTCGGTGACGCAGTACTCGCCGAGCCCCAGCGCCAGGCGCGTGGCCGCCACGCTGTTGCAGCCGTGCGCGATATTCGCGAACGGGCCGCCGTGGACAAACGCCGGCGTCTTTTCCAGCGTCTGGACGAGGTTTGGCTTAATCGCGTCTTTTAGGAGCGCCGCCATGGCGCCGTGCGCTTTGAGGTCGCGCGCTGTGACGGGCTGTTCGCCGTAGGTGTAGCCAACGATTATGCGCCCCAACCGCTCCTTGAGATCCGTCACGTCGGCCGAAAGGCACAGCACCGCCATGACCTCCGAGGCCACGGTGATGTCGTACCCGTCCTCGCGAGGGCGGCCGTTTGTGCGCCCGCCTAGCCCGTCCACTATATTGCGCAGCTGCCTGTCGTTCATGTCTACGGCGCGCCGCCACGTTATGCGCGAGGGGTCAATCCCCAGCGCGTTGCCCTGGTATATATGGTTGTCGAGCATAGCCGCGAGCAGGTTGTTGGCGGCGCCTATCGCGTGGAAGTCTCCCGTGAAGTGCAGGTTTATGTCCTCCATGGGCACAACTTGCGCGTACCCCCCGCCGGCGGCGCCTCCCTTCACGCCGAATACGGGACCCAATGAGGGCTCCCGCAGCGCTACGAACGATTTCTTGCCTATTCGGCGCAGCCCGTCTCCGAGGCCCACGGTGGTAGTAGTCTTGCCCTCCCCGGCGGGCGTGGGCGTTATCGCCGTGACGAGCACGAGCTTCCCGTTTGGCCTGCCCCCGAGCCCGCCGAATATGCCCAGATCGACCTTCGCCTTGTAGCTGCCGTACTGCTCGATATATTTTGCGTCCACGCCGGCGATTTCAGCGATTTCGCTTATATGCGCGAGGGTCGTCTCCTGCGCTATTTCGATATCCGACTTGATTTCCGCCATTTGTTTTGAATGTCTCCTTTATTCTTTCAGTCGATGATGTCCTTTATCCCGCTGTCTTTGACTATGCGAGCCACGTCGTCGTACTTGTTGAGGGCGTAGAGGTGTATGCCGTCGATCCCCGCCACGCGGTATTCGTCGATCAGCTTGATCGTGTACTCTATGCCGGCCTCCCTGAAGGCCGCCTTTTTCTGATCGTATTCGGCGTCGCTCTTGCTGCCCTTTGCCTCGGCGTCCGCCGTGAACGGGTCCGGAAACGTCCAGTAACGGCTGATCAGCACGCTCAGCTCGCGCGGCATGACGCAGCCGTTGCGGGAGAGCGCCATGTTGATGGTGGCGCGGGCGTCGAGCGCGGGCATAATGCCCACGTCTACGGGCATAGTGACGCCGGCGGCGCGGATGGCGTCGAGCCACCAGCGGAACTGATCCATATCCCAGCACAGCTGGGTCATGATATAGTCCGCCCCCTCGTCCTGTTTCTGTTTGAGGAAAGAGATGTCGGCGTCGATGCTGCGGCAGGAGATGTGGCCCTCCGGCGAACCGGCCACGGCGATCGTGAACTTGTCCCCAAACTGCGCGCGCGTAAACTTGACGAGTTCTGTGGCGTAACGGAAATCTCCGCCCGTGCCCGTCCATCCGAACGGCAGATCCCCGCGCAGCGCCAGCATATGGTCTATGCCGTGGTCGAGGTATGCCTGTAGCTGCTCCTTGATGCCGGGTTTGGTGTTGCCGATGCACGTGAAGTGCGTCACGGGGACGGCGGCGCCCGCCGCCTTAATGGAGTCGAGGACCTCAAGATTCCTGCCTGCGTTGCCGCCGCCGGCGCCGTAGGTGCAGGAGATGTAGTCCGGCCTGAGGGAATACAGTTTTTCCAGCACCCCGCCCTTTCCGGCCAGCTTCTCCATTCCCGCGTCTGTCTTTGGCGGAAACACCTCGAAACTAAACGCCATGCGCTCCTTCATAATCTCAGTTACTCTCATGAATTCAGTTTTTGCCCCTTTCGATTTCGATATTCAATATAACAGTGTTGACGTGCGTCATAGGTATTAGAAGTAATATATTGATATATTCACCGAATGTCAAACATAAATCCGCAATTCGGTTTGATAATACAAAAAGCAGATTCGATTGTACCAAAGATTTCCCTCATCTCACCTGTCCGCTGCCATAGACGACGAATTTTGTGGAAGTTAGCTGTTCTGCGCCCATGGGCCCGCGCGCGTGCAGCTTCTGCGTCGATATGCCCAGTTCCGCCCCCAACCCGAAAACGCCTCCGTCCGTGAACCGCGTGGACGCGTTGACGTATACGGCCGCCGCGTCCACCTCGCCGAGGAACCGCTGCGCGTGCGCATAGTTATTTGTCACTATCGCCTCGGAGTGCATTGTACCGTACTTTCCGATATGCGCTATGGCCTCGCCGATACCGCCCACGACCTTTACAGCCAGAATGAAGTCGAGGAATTCCGTGTAATAGTCCTCGTCGGAGGCGGGGACAGCCGACGGAATTATCAAGCATGTCTCCGGGCATCCGCGCAGCTGCACGCCCTTGGCGTCGAGCAGCGCCACGGCCCGCGGCAAAAACGCACCCGCAATCCCCCTATCCACGAGCAGCGTCTCGGCGGCGTTGCACACGGACGGGCGCGAGCATTTCGCGTTGAATATTATGGCCGCCGCCATGTCGAGGTCGGCGGAGGACTCCACGTACACATGGCAGTTCCCAACGCCCGTCTGTATAACCGGCACGCGCGCGTTCGCCGTGACATGTCCTATGAGCCCGGCGCCGCCGCGCGGTATGAGCAGGTCTATATGCTCTGTCATGTTCATGAGCGCGTCAACGCTCGCGCGCGTAGTGTCGCTCACAAGCGACACGCAGTCGGGCGGCAACCCGGCCTCCGCCACCGCCCCGCGCATTATCTCCGTGATCGCCCGGTTCGTGCCGAACGATTCCTTGCCTCCGCGCAGTATTACGGCGTTTCCGGATTTAATGCACAGCGCCGCGGCGTCCGCAGTTACGTTTGGCCGCGACTCGTATATTATCGCCACGACGCCCAGCGGCACACTCCTGCGCTCTATTATCAGCCCGTCGGCGTTTTTCACTACCTTGTCCGATCTCCCCACGGGATCCATAAGCGCCGCTATCTCTCGCACGGAACCGGCCATTCCCGCTATTCGGCGCTCGTCGAGGACAAGCCGGTCGAGCAGCGCCGCGCCCATGCCACCGCGCTGCGCCGCGTCCACATCCGCGCGGTTTGCTTCGATTATGACAGGCGCGTTGTCCTCCAGCGCGCGCGCCATCGCCTCAAGCGCGCTATTCTTCGCCCGAGCCCCGCTCCTGGCAAGTATCCGTGACGCCGCCTTTGCGGCCGCGCCCTGCCTGGTTATATCTGTCATAGTATTATGTCCATCCCTCTCGACTAATATCATCGGCCAAAAAACAATAACACTCCTCTCGCCGGCTGTCAATAAAATTCGTTGCAGAATAAATTCGTTTGCGGCCGTTTGTGCACTTTCGTCCTTTTCGCCGACGGCGAAATGAATTTTTGCGTAGGAGTGCGCCCCGTGCGACGGAGCAAAAATTGTTAAATTTCGCATTTT
>JAITEC010000160.1 GCA_031282225.1 Oscillospiraceae bacterium
GAATTTATTCTGCCAAATAAACACTTGACAAACGCATTTCACCAGCTATAATCTATAACACATATAAGTATTATAGATTATAGCGGGGGCGTACCATGCGGGGGCAAAAAAGCGGAGGCATCGATATGACGCGCGGCAGCCTGTGGCGGGGAATCGCCGCGTTCTCGGCGCCTGTCATACTCGGCAATATCCTGCAGCAGCTCTACGGCGCGGCGGACGCCGTGATTGTGGGAAATTTCGTGGGGGGAGGTGCGCTCGCGGCCGTGGGGATGAGCTTGCCCATGACGGTCGTGGCGCTGGGTTTTCTCTCGGGGATGTCGAGCGGAGCGGGCGCGGTGGCGGCGCGCGCGTTCGGAGCGGGGGACTGCTACGCGATGCGAAAGGCGGTGCACACGGCCGCCGCGCTCGCCGTTGCGCTTGGGGCGGTTGTCTCAGCCGGGGGGTGGTTCCTAACCGCGCCGCTCCTCAGGCTCATGCGGACCCCGGGCGACATCTTCGGCGACGCTCTGGCCTATTTCCGCGTGTACTTCGCCGGCATGCTCGCCACGAGCGCGTACAATATGGGCGCGGCCATACTCGGCGCGTTCGGTGAGACGCGAAAGCCCGTTGTGTTTCTCGCCGCGTCGTCGGCTGTAAATATTGTTCTCGACCTGCTGTTTGTGCTCGTGTTCCACATGGGGGTCGTGGGCGCCGCGCTTGCCACGCTCATCGCGCAGGTCGTGTCCGCCGCGCTCATGTTCCGGGAGCTCGCGCGCGGGAACCTGCCGGTGAAGCTGCGCCTGCGCGAAATGCGGTTCGACGCCGAAAAGCTGCGGCAAATAGTGCGCATTGGGCTTCCGGTCGGCGTGGAGCGCCTTACCAACGGGGCGACTAATATAATGCTGCAGGCGTATATCAATGGCCTGGGTTCCGTGTACGCTGCGGGGTGGGGGGTGACTAACCGCGTCGACGCGTTCGTCTATATGCTCACGGGCGCGTTCGCATCGAGCGTCGTAGCTTGCGTCGGGCAGAATGTCGGCGCGGGGCAGACGGCTCGCGCGCGGCGCGGCGTGCGCGTCACTCTGGCGCTGAGCTGCGCGGCGGCCATAGCGGTCAGCGCCGTGCTGTTGGCGCTGAACACACGCGTCCTGCGGATGTTCACGCCTGACGCGGAGGTGCTAGGGGCGGCGTTCGCCTTCATGCGCGTCCTCACCGCGACATATTGGCTCGACAGTATAGTCCTGATACTATCCGACGCGCTGGCCGGGACGGGGCGGGCCCTGCGCGCGACGGTCATCAACACGGTTACGCATGTCGGCATACGGCAGGCGTATCTCTTCGCTATATCGCGCGTGTGGTACACGCCGACGGCTGTCGCGCTGTGCTACCCGCTCGCGTGGGCTACGGCGATACCCGCGCTGTTCGTAGCCTACAGACGCATAGACTGGCGCAAGTTTGAAAAGCCTGCCCTTGAATAGATATTACAATGCGTAATACCCCGCGCTACGCCGCTTGTCGAATATTTATCGCCGTACCGCCGTGCCAGACACGGCGGTTTTATTATAGTTTGCCTGTCTCGCAGCGATGGACAGGCGCTGCGGCGCGCGGGCATGCCGACAAAATATCTGTATATTTTTCATCTGTATTGCATATTTTCGCGCCGCGACAGCACATATTTTTTATCATATATTGCCAAAGATTACAATATTGATAAATATCTGTTGACTATTGTAATCATTGGGTCTATAATGTGGCAAATGGTAACAAAACTGTAATAAGTTGTTGCCACATCTACGGTGCAGGAAAGGAACAGCAACAAATGATCAAACTGAAAAAACGCATATTCGCAGCGGCGCTGGCGGCAGCGGCGCTGGCGGGCGGCACTTTTACGCCCGCTGGGGACGGCGCGTCGGCCGCCGGGTCGCCCAGGGTCGCCGTGTTCGTCAACGGCGCGCGGGTCGAGGCGCGCGCCGACGCGGTCATAATAGGAGCCATGACGTATGTGCCGTTTCGGGATTACAGCGCGGCGCTCGGCGCTGCGGGCGCGGCCGCCGGCGCGAACGGAGCGCTGCGGGCCTCGGCTCCGGGTCTCACGGTAGAGGCGCGTGCCGGGGACAGCTATATCGTGGCGAACGGGAGGTATCTCTACGCGCCGTCTGGGTGCATAGGCGCGGCGGGGGACGTGCTCGTGCCGCTGCGGGCGCTCGGCAGGGCGTTCGGCGCCGCCATAACGTGGAACGAGGTGCGCAGGGAGGTATACGTGCGCACGTTCGGCAATGCCGCCATCGCCACCGGCGACAGCTTTTACAATAAGGAAGACGTCCTGTGGCTGTCGCGGATCATCAGCGCGGAGGCGCGCGGGGAGCCCATGCAGGGCAAGATAGCCGTGGGCAACGTTGTCATGAACAGGAAAGAGTCGCCGTATTATCCCAACACGGTCTACGGCGTAATATTCGACAGGCGCAGCGGCGTGCAATTCACTCCGGCGTACTCCGGCGCCATAAACTGCAACCCTTCGCCCGACTGCGTGATAGCCGCTAAAATAGCGCTGGACGGCGGCAATACGGCGGGGAACAGCCTGTTCTTCGCGAGCGCGTATTCGAGATGCTGGGCGGCGTCGCACCGACCGTTCAACGGGAAAATAGGCAACCACAACTTTTACGCTTAACTCCCGCGCGCTCCCCGCGCGGCTTGACACGCGGGGTTTTTATTGTTAAAATCCCTGTATGGTATACACGATAAAAAACAGCTCTATATCATGCGTAGGCGGCGGGGCGCGCCGGCATGCTTGAGATATTGTCGCCAGCCGGGTCTTTCGAGGGTGTCATTGCCTCGGTTCAGGGCGGGGCGGACGCGGTATACGCCGGGTTTGGCAGCTATAACGCCCGCATAGGCGCCAAAAACCTCACGCGCGACGAGTTTGGGCGGGCGGCGGAGTACTGCCGCGTGCGCGGCGCCAAGATATACGCGGCGCTCAACACGCTGGTCTCCGACAGGGAGCTGCCCGAGGCCGTGGATTGTGCCAAAGCGGCGTGGACGCTCGGCGCGGACGCCGTCATAGTGCAGGACATAGGGCTCATGCGTGCCATACGCCAGGCCGTGCCGTCCATGCCCGTGCACGCGAGCACGCAGATGAGCATACACGACCTCGACGGCGCCAAAACCGCGGCGGCCATGGGGGCTAGCCGCGTGGTGCTGGCGCGGGAACTATCGCGCGGCGAGATAAGGCATATATGCAAGCGCTCGCCAGTGGAGACAGAGGTTTTCGTACACGGCTCGCTGTGCATGTGCTATTCCGGGCAGTGCTATATGAGCGCCGTTATCGGCAGGCGCAGCGGCAACAGGGGTCTGTGCGCCCAGCCGTGCAGGCTCAACTACGGGACCGAAGGGCGCGCCGGCGAGTACTTGCTGAGCTTGAAAGACAATTGTCTCGTAGCCTACCTCCGGGAACTGGAATCGTGCGGTGTGACATGCGTCAAGATAGAGGGCAGGATGAAGCGCCCCGAGTACGCCGCCATAGTCACGGGCATATACACGCGCGCCGTAAAGCTCAGGCGCGACCCGTCCGCAGGCGAGATGCGCGCGCTTGTGAGCGCGTTTTCCAGGCAGGGCTTTACCGACGGATACTATACAGGGGAGCTGGGGCCTGCCATGTTCGGCGTGCGCGAGGAGGACGGCGGCAGGGGGGACGAATCCGTTCTCTCGGCCGCAAAGAAGGGGTATATGAACGGCGAGATACAGCGCGTGCCGGTGCGTTTCGTCGGGGGAGTCCGCGCCGGGGAGCCCGCGAAAATAGCGGCGGCGGATGAGGCGGGCAACACCGCCGTAGCGCTCGGGGAGATCCCGGAGTCCGCCTTCCACAGGGAACTCACGGCGGCGATGCTGCAGACGCAGCTGCACAAGACGGGCGGGACGCCGTTTCGCTGCGTCGGCGTCAAGTGCACGGTGGAGCCCGGGCTGTCTATGCCTGTCGCGTCGATAAACGAGATGCGGCGCGGGTTGCTGTCGGAACTCATGGAGAAACGAAAATATTTAGAGCCGCGCGAGCCGGGCGAATTTACGGCAGGTTTCCGTCTCCTCAACAGGGAGGATTCGCCCGCCGTCGCGGTTCAGGTGACGAGAATTGCCCAGCTGTCGGAGGCGATGGCCGCCTTGAAGCCGCAGATGCTGTACGTGCCCGCCGAGGAGCTCGGCGATTGCGGAGAGGCCTTGGAGCCGTTTTGGAAAAACGGGGAGACAGTTATAGCGGCCGTGCTTCCGCGCGTCGTACACGACGGAGAGAAGCGCGCGCTGGCAGGTATGCTCGCGATCGCGCGCGGGCTCGGTATAACGGACGTGCTGACGGGGAACCTCGGGCAAATCGTGGCGGCGGGCAGTGCGGGCTTCACGGTGCGGGGAGACTTCGGGCTGAACATTTTCAACTCGCAGTCCCTGCGCGTCGTAAAGGACTTGGGGCTGAGGTCGGCGACGCTCTCATTCGAGCTGCGGCTGGAACAGATCCGCGACATATCCAAGGGCATAGACACGGAGATTATAACATACGGGCGCCTGCCGCTCATGTTCACGGAGAACTGTGTCATTAAAAACAGCATGGGCGTCTGCGCGTGCGATAATTTCTCGGGGATAAAGGACAGGCTGGGCGTGTCGTTCCCCGTGATTCGCTCTTTTGGCTGCCGGAACACCATACTCAACTCCAAAAAGCTGTTCATGGCGGACAAGCGCCAAGATACGTCGTCTATCGGGCTGTGGGCCGAGCGGCTGCTCTTTACGACGGAAAACGCAAATGAGTGCCTGGCCGTGCTGCGGCGCTACCTCGGGCTCGGGGACTACGCCCCCGGCGGGTTCACAAGGGGCCTGTACTACAAAGGCGTGGAGTGATCAATTCACAATTCACAAAACGGTGGGGGGCGGGTTCGTGAGGGTCTTGCTCAGCAAGAGGAATATTGTCATTATAGCGGTGGCGCTGATACTGGTTATATTTACCACGGTGTCCGTCAACACGCGCGGGACATCCGGCGCCATGACCGGCCTTGCAAATCTCGTAACGGTTCCACTCAAGCGCGCCGCGTCCTCTATAGCCCGCTCGTTCGAGAGCCTGTACGGGTATATATACGAATACGAGAGCCTGGTGGCGGAAAACGAGTCGCTCAAGGCGCAGATAGCCGACTTGCAGCGCAGTTACCGGGAATACACCGTGGTCTCGGTCGAGAACGAGAGACTGAACAAGCTCTTGGGCTTCGCCGCGCGCCACGCAGACCACGTGTACGACCGCGCCGTGATTATTACATGGGGCTCTTCCAGCTGGGGTTCGAGTTTCACGCTCAGCCGGGGCTCGGCAAACTCCGATATCGCGGCGGGCGACAGCGTAATAACGGAGACGGGCGTGCTGATAGGCCGCGTGACCGAGGTGGACACCGTGACCAGCACGGCCATATCCGTGATAGACACGACGTTTTTCGCGGGGGCGCTCGCTGGAGAGTCCGGCGAGCAGTCCGTGGCGTCTGGGGATTTTGCGCTCATGCGCGAGGGCAAGCTCAAGCTGGAGTTTCTGCCTGACGGAGACGATGTGCTTTCGGGAGATGCCGTCGTCACGTCCGGCAAGGGCGGAGTGTTCCCGGAGGGGCTTGTCATAGGCGAGGTGAGCGACATACGAATAAACGACACGGGCGTTGGGTACTACGGCATCATTGAGCCCGCGGCTGACCTCAACAACGTGACGGACGTATTCGTCATAACGGATTTTGAGATAACTATTTCAAGCACGGGGTGACGGCATGAAAAAGCGTTTTATACTGATAGGGCTGCTGCTGCACGCGATTGTGCTGGTAGCGCTTTACTCCGTGCAGACATTCGTGTTCCCGTACCTGTCGGTGACGGGCGTGCGCCCGGCGCTCCTGCCCCTCGGCGTGGCGGGCGTGGCCGTTTTCGAGGGCAGCTCGCGCGGGGGGCTGTTCGGGTTGTTTGCCGGCATACTGTGCGATATCTCGTTCAACCAGCCAATATCGTCGCTCACGCTCTTGCTCACGCTTTTTGGCATAACGGCGGGATTCCTGTCCGATATCGTGATAGCGCGGGGGTTCCCGTCGTATATCGTGTGCTGCGCCATTGTGCTCGCGCTGACTGAGTTCACCCAGATGTTCGCGCTGCTCTTCTTTGAGAAGCTGCCCATCCCGCTGCTCATGAAGACGGCGGCGCAGCGGATGCTGTATTCAATGGTGTTCTCGCTGCCGGTATACTTTGCCGTGAAATCGCTCGGGCGCAGGGATTTGAGCGAAAACAGGCGCACATTTTAACAGGGAGTAACGGATATGCGCAAATTTTTCTCGCGTTCCAGGCTGGCGCTGCTCTTCATAATGACGGGGGCGCTCATTGCCGTATACATCACGACGCTCTATAAGATACAGATTTACGACGCGGGCGCCGCGGCGGCGGATCCGGGCGTGCCGAAAGCCTCGCAGACCTCCGACGTTTCGCTGCCCGCGCAGCGCGGTTCAATACTCGACCGCAACGGCACGCTGCTCGTGTCCAACCGCCCGGCCTATAGCGTGACGCTGTCGCGCAATCCGCTTTTGGCTGTTGGAGCCGCCAACGCCAACAGGATAATAAAGGAGCTCGTCTACGCCGCCGAGGAGCACGGCGTGAGCTACTACGATACGCTGCCCATAACGCGCGGCGCGCCTTTTGAGTATATTGTGGATATGGGCGACTCGCAGCGCGGCATACTGGATAACTACTTCGAATATTTCTCGCTGGATCGCGAGATATCCGCCTCGGAACTCGTGTCATGGATGAAGGAACACTACAAGCTCGACTACACGACGGGCATAACCGACGCGCGGTTGATCATAGGTATACGCTATGAGCTAGAGACGCGCCATATCCCGCCGGCAAACATGGCGCCCTATGTGTTCGCAGACGACGTCGGCGTGGACTTCCTGGCCGTAATCAGGGAGCGTGCGTACCCGGGAGTGGGCACGAATACGTCATCCGTGAGGGAATACCACACGCCTTACGCCGCCCACATACTGGGAAACACCGGAAAATTGGACAAAAACGACATAGACAAGTACACGGCGCTCGGGTATCCGCTGGACGCGGTGGTGGGTAAATCTGGCGTGGAGGCGGGCTTTGAGCAGTACTTGCACGGCGTGGACGGCGCCAAGAGCGTTGCGTCGGCGAGCGACGGGACCGTGCTGAGCTCCGATGTGACGGAGGCACCGGTGCCGGGCGGGAACGTATACCTGACCATAGATATTGGCCTGCAGGGCTACGCGGAGAACGAGCTCGCGAAATTCATCAACAATATAAACGCCGAGCGCACGGAGGAATCCAAGGCCATGGGCGGCGCCGTGGTCGTGACGGGCGTAAAAACGGGCGAGACGCTGGCGATGGCGTCATACCCCACGTTTGACCTGTCGTCGTACCGCAAGAACTTCACGGCTTTGACAAACGACCCGGGCAAGCCGCTGTTCGACAGGGCTACGCAGGGGGTATACAACCCCGGGTCCACGTTCAAGATGGCTACGGCACTGGCGGGACTGCGCACGGGAACCATAACGCGCTGGTCGCAGATAAACGACACGGGGCGGTACATGAGGTACGAAAGTTTTCGTCCGTACTGTTGGATATTCCAGCAGCAAAACGTGGGCCACGGGTTGCTAAACGTGGTGGAGGCGCTGCGTGACTCGTGCAATTACTTTTTTTACCAAGTGGGAGACTACGCCGACATTGAGGCGCTGACGCAGGCGGCGATGGATTTAGGACTGGGCGTGCCCACGGGCATCGAGTTGTCCGAGAAGACGGGCACTCTTGCGACATATGACTATGTGAGGAACGTGCTTGGGCGCGCTTGGGTCAGGGGCGATTTATTGCTGGCGTCGATAGGCCAGGGGCACAATATGTTTACGCCCCTGCAGCTAGCGGGGTACGCCGCTACTATAGCGAACGGAGGCACGCACCACGCCATGACGATACTCAGCAAGGTGAAAAACTCCGACTACAGCACGAATATCGTCACGCAGGAGCCCAGGACGCTGGGAACCATCGCCGAGGGCGACTATATCGGCTTTTTGCAAGAGGGCATGCGGGCGGCGGCGCAATCGGGCACGGCGGCGCCCATATTCAAGGATTTCAGGGTGCGCACGGCGGCTAAGACCGGCACCGTGCAGATAGAGACGTCGGAGGTCAACAATGGGATATTCGTATGTTATGCCCCGGCGGACGACCCCGAAATAGCCATATCCGTCGTCATAGAAAAGGGCGGCTCCGGATCCGCCGTCATGGAAATAGCAAGGACGCTGCTGGACTACTACTACAGGGATCGCGCTGTCTTTGACATCCAGCCCGAGGGCGCGCTGATACCGTGATAATATTGTATTTTAGTATTTTTGATTATGGGAAGGGAGCGAAAGCATATGTTGGCGCGGAAAGAGACAGTGGACGAGATAGTGTCGCGGGAGTGGAACATGTTCCAGGCCGTGAACGAAGGCGGGGCGCGCGCGGATTGCCAAGACGACCGGGTGACGTTTGACGGGATGCGCAGAGGCCAGTTTGACGCGTGGTCGCAAGAGGCGGCGGAGTCGTACTTGGGTGACCTGGAGGCGGCGGAGGGAGCCGGCCGGAACTTGGTGGCGGAGAAGTACATACACATGATGAAGACCACGGAGCCCGCGAAGCACGGGCTGCTGTCGGCGAAGGTGCCGCAGCCGACCGCCGCAGCGCGCGCCCTCGCGGAGGAACTGTCCGGCAAGTTGCTCGTGCAGACGCGGGAGCTCTTTGGCAATTATCCTTACGTGACGGGTTCCGGGCGCCCGCTGTACGCCACGCAGGATTTCGGGGGAGTGACATCGATAGAGACATACCAGTTGGGGGAACTGCTCACATACTCCGAGAGGACTCTCGGCGCCCTGCTGCGCCACGTGGAGACCCTCGAGGGCGAGGGCGTGTCGTTTGCCAGGGAGGTGCTCGTGAATTCGGCGTCGTTTTACGGATACAAGAGCCTGGATGAGGCGGAGGCCGCCACAAAGGAGCGCATAGACGCCATAGGTTTTGAGTTCTCGTACGGATGCCAGGCGTGCGGACCTTGCGATTCATGCAACCCGGCATCGTGCGCGGGATGTCGCGCATGAGCGATATATTTGAGGATATCGACGCGCTGTACGCGTCCGGCGACAGCGCGGCCGTGGAAAAAGCCATTAAGAACGCCATAGACACGCAGTTCCTGCGGACGGGAGGCATAGACGCGGATAGCGCATCGCTGTACAACGAGCTCGCCGGCTTTTATAGGGGCGTGAGCCGGTACGCGGAATCGGCGGCGGCTTTTGAGCGCGCCATAGGCATATTTGAGGAACTGGGGATGGAAAAGACGCCCGGATACGCCTCGGTGCTGCTCAACCTCGCGGGATTGCACAGGCTGCGCGGGCAGCTCGACGAAGCCGCAGGGGCGTTTCAAAAATCGAAAGCGCTCATTGAGGAGACGGGGGGCAAAAACGGCTACGCGTACGCGAGCGTGCTCAACAACCTCTCGCTCGTATACCAGGACATGGGCAGACTTGACGACGCGTATGAGTGCGCGCTGCAATCGCTCGACATTATGCGCACCGCCCAGTCCGCCGAACACGAAGTGGCGACGTCGTACAACAATCTTGCCGCGCTCGCGCTGAGATCAGGGCGCGCCGACGAGGCGGAGGACATGGTGCTGAAAGCGCTTTCCATATATTCCCAAATGTCGGAGGAGAACGTGCACCACGCCGCCGCGCTGACCACATTGGGTGCCATACTCTTCCGCAAGGGCAGCTATCAGGGCGCGCTCGCCGCATTTACGCAGGCGCTGGAACTCACGGAGCGGTTCTTTGGGAAAAATGTGGAGTACGCCGTGACTCAACGCAACATTGCGTCCGTGTACCGCGCCTTGGGGCGCGTGGAAGACGCCATAGTGCATCAGCGCCTGGCGCTTGAGGCGGCGAGCGAGATATTCGGCGAGGGACACGAAAACACCAGGACATACCGCGAGTACCTGGACAGCCTCATTGCCGGCGGCGGCATGGCGTGACGGAGGGCGGTTCCGTCGGCGCCTTGTCACTGTCGGAGGCGTATTTCCGCGAAACGGCGCTGCCGTCATTGCGACGCGAGTTCCCGGGGCTTCTGGGGCGCGTGGCGGCGGGGCTTGTGGGAAACGGCTCCGAGTGCTTCGGATACGACGACGAGATATCGCGCGACCACGACTGGGGCGTGGATTTCTTTATATGGCTCCCGGATGGCGACGACGGCCATATAACTGGCATCACGCAGTGGAAGGAGCGCCTTTTTGCGCAGTATCCGCCGCCGTTTCTCCGTGAGCGCTCACAGTACGGCGCCCGCGTGGACGTGTCCACAT
Source organism: Oscillospiraceae bacterium (assembly GCA_031282225.1). Taxonomy (GTDB): domain Bacteria; phylum Bacillota; class Clostridia; order Oscillospirales; family Oscillospiraceae; genus JAISBX01. The sequence continues at coordinate 10,355 of JAITEC010000160.1, forward strand.
GCGGCGGGTTCTATAAGGCGCTCATAGGTTTTGAGCGCGGCCCGCAGACTTTGGGCCAGTGGCGCGCCGTGCCCGAGGAGAACCTGGCGATGGCCGTGAACGGCGCCGTGTTCATGGACGGGGCGGGCGAGTTCACGGCGACGCGGCGGTACTTGCTGGGGTATGTCCCAGAGGATCTCAGGCTCAAGCGCATCGCGGCGCACTGCATGGCGCTGGCGCAGACGGGTCAGTACAACTACGACAGGTGCATGAGGCGCGGGGACTCCGTCACGGCGTACACGACGATAGCGAAGTTCATGGACAGCGCCGTGGCACTGGTGTTTCTGCTCAACCGCGTGTTCCGGCCGTATTATAAATGGGCGTACAGAAAGATGGCGGAGCTGCCCGTGCTGGGAGAGCGGGCGGGCGGCCCGTTGCGGCGCTTGGCGCTCAGCGGCAACGCGAGGGAGG
>JAITEC010000194.1 GCA_031282225.1 Oscillospiraceae bacterium
ACCGCCAAAACTGTCAATAATACAATCGGTGATGCATATGAAATCCAAGCGCGTCGGAGCGCAGACAGTGCGGTTTGACCATCCTCCCTCGGTTGTCGCAGGGGCGAGCGTCGTCGGCAAAAAAGAGGGCGAGGGCCCCCTTGCGGGCAGCTTCGACATTATTGAAAACGACTCTTTCATGGGCGAGGACACGTGGGAGCGCTCGGAGAGCGCGCTGCAGCGGCTTGCCTTGGACACGGCTTTGCAAAAAGCGGGCAAGGAGCGCGGCGATGTGGATTATGTGTTCGCGGGCGACCTCCTCAACCAGTGTACAGGCGCGTCGTTTGGGTTGCGCGACACCGGGATACCGTTTTTCGGAGTATACGGGGCTTGTTCCACATCGGCGGAATGCCTTGCGCTCGCAGCCATGGCGCTCGACGGGGAATACGCGGAGTGCGCGGCAGCGGTCACGTCCTCGCACTTTTGCGCGGCGGAGCGCCAATTCCGGTTCCCGCTCGAATATGGGGGGCAGCGGACGCCCACTGCGCAGTGGACAGTCACCGGCGCCGGCGCGTTCATACTTTTGCGGGAAGGGACCGGCCCGTATGTCACCCACGCGACATGCGGAAAAATAACCGACATGGGAGTTACCGATGCCAACAACATGGGTGCCGCCATGGCGCCCGCCGCGCACGAGACTCTGTCCGCGCACTTTAACGATACGCGCCTGGGCCCCGGCGATTACGACCTCATAGTGACAGGCGACCTCGGCCTTGTGGGCTCGGCCATTTTGGTCGACCTATTCCTGCGAGACGGAATAGATATACGCGACAAACACCGCGATTGCGGCGCGATGATATTCGACCCCGCGCGCCAAGACGTAAAATCGGGCGGATCCGGGTGCGGGTGCTCGGCCGCAGTGCTGGCAGGCCACTTGCTAGACGGCGTGCGCGCCGGCACATGGAACAAAATACTGTTCGCGGCGACGGGCGCGCTGCTGTCCGTGACTTCCACGCAGCAGCGCGAGAGCATACCGGGCATTTGCCACGCCGTGGCGATTTCGGGCGACCCGGCGTAGCGCCGCCGCCCATGTGAAAGGATGGATTAATCGTGGCAGGGGAATACCTGAGAGCGTTTTTTGTCGGCGGCATATTCTGCCTTATCGGGCAGGCTCTCATTGAAAAGACCTCGCTGACACCCGCGAGGATACTCTCGTCATACGTGGTAGCGGGCGTCGTTTTGGGTGCGTCAGGCGTCTATAAGCCCTTGGTGGATTGGGCCGGCGCGGGTGCCACCGTCCCCCTGACGGGATTCGGTTACGCCTTGGCGGAAGGAATGCGTAAAGCCGTGGACCAACGCGGCGCGCTGGGCATCTTCACCGGCGGTCTCACCGCCGCCGCCGGCGGCATAGCCGCCGCCGTTATTTTTGGTCTTATATTCGCCCTTGTCTCAAAGCCGGGCGAAAAATAGCTGAGCGCGGAATTTCGCGCTCAGCTTTCAATATAATGCGACCCTATGCTCTCAGGGCGTGCGAGGGCGGCCTCAAGTATCTCTTTGGCCACCGTAGATATATTGAGCGTCTCCAGGTATTCATTGCTCTCGTCGTATGTGCCGCGAAGGCTCACATATACGGCGCGCACTTCGGCGAGGGCGTATTCCAGCCCGGCGCGCGAGCGCATGACAAACCCGTACTCGCTCATCAGTTTCTGTACGCGCTTGCGCATCGCGCGGAAATCGCCGCCTGTCCTCGGGCGCACCGGCAGCGCCGGCAACCGCGCGCCGGCGAGGGGCGCCCTCTCTCCGGCGCGCGCCGACGCGCATATATCCTCGGCCGCCCGGCGCCCAAACACGAGGCACTCCAGCATAGAGTTCGACGCCAGCCGATTTGCGCCGTGCACTCCCGTATACGCCACCTCTCCGCACGCGTACAGCCCGGGGATCGACGCCCTGGCGTTGAGGTCGGTCTCAACACCCCCCATCAAGTAGTGCTGAACAGGCGCAACAGGGATGGGTTCCCGCGATATGTCTATGCCCCGTCTCAGGCACTCATTATAGATAGTAGGGAACCTGTGCCTCAAGAATTCTTCCGATTTTGACGTTATATCCACAAAAACATGGTCCTGTCCGGAGCGCGCGAGTTCGTCGATTATGGCGCGCGCCACGATATCGCGCGGCGCCAGCTCCGCCAGTTCGTGCGCGCCCTCCATGAACCTGACTCCCGCGTTGTTTTTGAGCAACCCGCCCTCTCCCCGCACGGCCTCGGAGATGAGGAATTCCCTGTCCTCAGGCTGCGGGCTCCACAGCCCTGTGGGATGAAACTGGATAAACTCGATGTTCCGCAGACGCGCGCCCGCGCGGACGGCTGCCGCCAGTCCGTCCCCGGTAGCCACGGACGGGTTCGTGCTGGCACCGTACACCTGCCCTATGCCTCCCGTAGCGAACACAATCTTGCGCGTGGTGATGAGCCGGAAGTACTCGTCGTTTTTGCGCGCGACAAGCCCCGCCACGCTGCCATCCGCGCCGCATATGACATCAAAGAAGCATGTGCGTTCGCTTATGGTGACATTTGGCAGCCCCGCCACAATGGGCGCGAGCGCCTTGACCGTCTCGCGTCCCGTCGCGTCGCCGCCCGCGTGTAAAATGCGGTTTCGCCTGTGCCCGCCCTCGCGCGTTATCTCCAGATCCCCGAATTCGTCGAGGTCAAAGGGCACGCCGCGCGACACGAGCGCCGCAATGTCCCCCGGCCCCTCGTCCACCAGCACGCGCACGGCGGCCTCGTCGCACAATCCCGCCCCGGCTATCAGCGTATCTTCCAGATGTAAAACAGGCGTGTCGTCGTTCGAAATGGCCGCCGCTATGCCTCCTTGCGCCAGCCAGGAATTCGAAATGTCGAGTCCCTCCTTGGCGAGAATGCAGCACGACAGGCTCTCGTCGATATTTAGCGCCGTGTACAGCCCCGCCAGCCCCGCGCCGACAATGACCACGTCATATCGCTCCGTCTCCGCGATTTTTACCGTACCGTCAATAGCGAACTCCATAAATAATCCCACCAAAACAATAAATTCACAGTTTTAATATGACTCCTATAAGCGCAGACACAGCAATAAACGCGAGAGGGTGCGCCTTTATCCGGCGCATCGCCACAATCAGCGCCGCCGCGAGCGCCGCCACGAGAAGGTTGCCCCGCGTAAATATCTCGCCCGCCGTTCGCGGGGCATTGAACGCAACTGTAAACAGCGAAAAGCATGCCGACGCGATGAGCGCGGCAGAGGCGGGGCGCAGCCCATAAAAG
>JAITEC010000049.1 GCA_031282225.1 Oscillospiraceae bacterium
GGCGGCGGCAAGGGCAACGAGAAGGGAGCGCTGCACGCCGCGCGCGTCATGTTCCGCATGATGAACGCGACCGGCTTCGAGGAACACACCGTACTGTCCCTGAACACCGACGCCCTCCCAGCCTCCCGCGACGCCCGCGCCGTATCCGCCGTCCGAGAAATGGCTCTCTGGCTGCGCGGGGAGTGAGCTCTCGGCGGGATACGCAAGCCGGGGCGAACATGTCGCTCCGCGCCGCAGTATCCCCTAGCGCCGCCATGCAGACATATTGTACACGAGCTGCGCGCCCTGCGCGCGCGTCGCATTGCCGCGCGGCAGCAGCTTGCCGTCGGCGCCGTTTATTACGCGCGCGCCGACCGCCCACGCCATGTCGTCCCGCGCCCAGCCCGCCACGTCGCCGGCATCGGCAAACGCGCTCAAATCCCCCGGCTCTTCGTGAATTGTGAATTGTGAATCGCGAATTGTGAGTTGCCGATACCGGTGGAGCATCGCGGCGATTTCCTGGCGCGTGATGCCGGCGTCGGGGCGGAAGGTGCCGTCGCCGAAACCCGCGACAATGCCGGCGCCCGATGCCCACGCGACGGCCTCCGCGTAACGCGAATCGGCGGCGACGTCGTCAAATACCGTGACGGCAGCCGCGCCCTCGCCCGGTTCGCCACCCGAGACACTGTACAGGGCGTCGGCCAACATGCCGCGAGTGAGTTCGGCGGCGGCGCCGAACTCGCCGTCCGCCAGCGGTTCCATTACTCCGGCGCCTAAGACGTAGCGCACGGCGTCGTAGTACCAGTGTTCGGGCTGGACATCAGGCAATTGCGGGATGTCGGAGCTCGACAAGCCCAGCTCCACGTCCACCGTACCCGGCTCATATCGGTTGTTTACAAAACTGAATACATACTGCCCGGGCTGCGCGAGCGCGGACGATCCGGAGGCGAAGTATGCGGCGCGCAGCGTGACGCGGCGCGGCTGCGTCCTGTCGAGCCAGCTCGCCGGGATCATGGCGCTGCGCCCGCCGGGCGGCGCCACGTAAACCGTGAGCCCGTTTTGGTAGTCGTCGTCGTCAAACGTGAACACGAGCGGCATGCCGAGCTTCGCCATGTCAGGCGGCGCTACATCGGGCGCGCTCCGCTTTACCGTGACGGACAGGGACTTGTCGGCATAGCCCGCCGCGTGAAATACGAAACTATATGAACCCGTGTCCGTAAACAGCGAGGCGTCGAACGTAACGGATCTCGCCGCGCTGTCGATGGAGACCTTCGCGCCGTCCACGCGCGAGTAGCCGCCCGCTGTGGGCGATTTCATCGTGACGAACGTCATGGCGCCGGTCCACGCGTCCCAGTCCGCGCCGGAAACGCCATCGTGCGCGGAGAACGTCAGCGCGGAGCCTGTCATCGCGCTGTACACGGTTTTGAAAGCCGGCGAGAGCCCTGGGTATTTCGCCGTTATTACGCCGGCATCGTCCCATCCCTCGCGCACGGCCGCCATGTAGAACGTGACGGGGTCGGCCGCGAGGCCGCGCCCCGAGACATCAACCGATATTGAGCCTGTGTACGGTATCTGCGGCGCGCCGTCGAACGAGTAATATATCTGCGCCCCGGGCGTTGCGCACGCTATCTCAATGGACAGCGCGCCGCCCTCCTGCCGCACCGAGGCCACGGGTTCCTCCACTGTGCCGAGCGAGCGTATCGCAGGAGTTCCCGCCATGTCGAGCCGCAGGTTGTATATCCACTTGAAGTTGTCGAACGCCGTGCGGTGCGCCGCCATGAGGTCGGCCTCCGTCATCGGCAGGGACAGGCGCAGCGACCACGTGTCCTCGAGCATATCGCGCAACGAACCCGCCGCCGTGCCGCCGTTGGCCGCTATCTGCTCCGCTATGCCTATCTCCGTGGACGCCACGAGCGCCGCCGTCGTCGTGCGCCCGGAAAACGACTGCGTGGCCAGTATGGGCTCCGTCTTCACGCCGCCGGCGAACACGGCGCGCTTGTCGGCGTAATATGGGTCGCTGTCTTTGTATTTCGCGTTGTACTCCTCGAGCGTCACGCCGATTTTGGAGTCGTCATCCCCGGCGATCTCCCAGCCCGTGTTCCATCCGGACGATGGGTCGTACATCCCCTCGAAGTAGTAGCGCGGCGTGCCGTACAGCTCGTCATATGTCCAGTTTCGGTTATAGCTGCCGTACGAGTCCGTCGCCATCAGGTGTATCTCGTCCCCGCCCACAAACGTGAGCCCGGCAGCGCCGGCCACCGCCGTCTTGCCCTTGACATATTCCACCAGTTCGGGCACGGTGAGGCCGCGCGCCTCGCAGTACTGCGTGGTGGGATAGTTGTCCGTTGACGATATGTAGTAGTTCCTCCCGTCGCGCTGCCCGTGGGCGATCCCCTTGAGATCGCCAAGCGGCACTATTTTCAGCAGCACCGCCTTGCCCTGCGCGTCCGTCGCGTAAAAGAAGATGTTCTCGCCCCTGGCCGACTCCAGCGTCTTGGCCGACGCAACCGGCACCGGCCGGTACGCGAACGCCAGCGCCAACGCCAGCAAAAAGCACAGTATTTTTTTCATGATGCCATTCCTCTCGAAGATTAGCTTTAAACGCGGGATTGAGTATACAGCATGGCGCGGGGAAATGCAAACGCGCGAGAACAAGCGGGAAATGCAATAGGGGGCCCAGGGGATACGCCGTATTTGTCAACAAGGTGCGGGAGTACGCAAAACAGGGAGCGGAGCTTGACAAAGCCGTAAAGGGAGCGGT
>JAITEC010000135.1 GCA_031282225.1 Oscillospiraceae bacterium
ACACACTATCAGGATGCCCACCATTACCACCGGATTACCGCGGCGGTAAAATTGACTCCGTGGTCGAGCTGCCCGACGGACGTTGGTGCGCGTTTGAGATAAAGCTCGGGGCGCACCAAATCGACAAAGCCGCCGACAAATTGAAAAGGCTTCAAGATGAACTGACATCGGAGGAAAGAGCAGTCCCGCCCTCCGTGTTGTGCGTCGTCTGCGGGATGTCAACCGCCGCATACCGGCGCGAGGACGGTGTTTACGTCGTCCCGCCGACGGCGATGCGGGCTTGATGCGCCGCAAGACGCCGGTTTTGGCAACCGCAACAGGACCAACAGGACTTATCGTCCGCACATGCCTTGCCGGTAGGTGGAAAACGCGCGAGATATGTGCTATACTCTGCGCATGATTGTTTGGAGGTAGTAGACAAAATGGCCTCACGCGAGTACAAGCCGTTTCCAATACCGAAGCGCGGGCGGGAGACGTCGGGAGGCGGCGGCGCGGCGCGGCGCGCTTTGACGGACATTGTTGCAAATTACGCACAGGTGGATATCGGCCCGCCGCCCGCCGCAGAGCCACAGCGCATCGCGCGGGCAGCACAGGCGGTGCCGACCGCTTCCTGGGACGAGTGCAGGGCTCGGTTCCACGCCATGCGGCAGATTGCGGACATGTTCTCAAGGGATTGCCGGGGACATTCGTTTATCTTCTGCGACCAAGCCGCTTTTATGTGCGATTTCGAGGACGACTACGCCGAATACGCCGCGTTCTCGGGGAGCGTGCCGTGCTATGAGTACATGGGACACAGGCAGCTTCGGACATATTTCACATGGAGGGCGCGGGTCAGGCGGGGGGAAGTGGACTGTGTGTCCCCGGGATACGCGTTTGTCTACGTCTACGAATTGCTCAACAACATCGGAGTTGACGATCCCATGGACGGGTTTTGCAAGCTCGTGTTTTTTTGGGACGCGTTTGGGCGGCACGACCCCGCCCTGGACGTATATATGCCGGGGTGGCTCAAGGATTACTATGCGTATTACGGGCTGCCCGACACGTTCCAATCGCTTGCTATACAGCACGGCCTCGATAAACACTACCCGGAGGTGTTCGTGTATGGTTCCGACGAGACCGCGTTTAACGCCTACGCCGACATCTCGCGTTACGACGCGAGAAAATCAAGGTTCTTCACAGGGGAAAATGCCCGACATATGACAGAGGGCTTCCTGTTCGTCATAGAGCGGTTCCGTAGCCTGTGCTCGGCGGCGAGCCAACACTTTGAGGATCTTGTATACTGCGCGTCCACAAATAGGCAGTGGCGCACCCTGTTTGGAGACGCGCTCTTTTACCCCTCGCGGGAACAGCCGGACAGAAAGGTGACAATATCGAAACGGGAGTGGTATATCTCCCGAAACGACCGCTGGATTCGCAGGAGCACCGCGCTGTCGAGCGCCGGGCGGGATCTCGTCACATATATAATGAGGGCGACGGAATCGGCGCTTCGCGATGCGGTGGGGTATACATACGCAATCAAGGCAAAGCAGTGGTACTTTACCGACGGGCTGCAAAGGCTGGGGCTCGACGCCGAGGCCATAATACGGGCAGCCGTCGCGGAGTATTTCGCCATTGCCAACAGGAAGCGCGTGGTCGTGGACGATGCCAGCCTCAACCGCATACGCAAAGAGGCGTCGGACACGCGCGATATGCTGCTCGTTGCTGAAGGCGACGCGCCGCCGCCGCCGGCGGACACAGAACCTCGGCCCGTGCACACGCGCGACGAGGCGGCGGGCGCGCGCGACATGTGGGCGGAGCTCTTTGCCTCGTTCACGTCCGCCGAGACGTACGCGCTCGCCGACGTTCTGCGCGGGGGCGACATCAGGAGCGCGGCCGGCGCGGCCGGCGTGCTGCCCGAGGTGCTCGCCGACGGCATAAACCAAAAAGCTATGGATATCCTGGGGGATGTCATACTGGAATACAACGACGCCGCCTCGGTGTACGATGATTACGCGGAGGGGCTGATCAATATGATGGAGACGGTGAAGTTATAATGGAAAACACTGTGCCCCGGCGCATCGCGAGCATTATAATCAACTCGCTCAAGGGCGGCGTAGTCCCGAGGGTAGGGCTGGAATATGTCACGGTGGGCGCGTGGTGGAGATTGCCGCGCTGCTGCACGATATAGACATAATAGCCGACGGGGGCGCGACATTTCGCTTTATAGTCGGCAGGTACGGCAGCGGGAAGAGCTTCCTTATACAGACTATACGCAATTACGCGACGGCGCGCGGGTTCGTGGTGGCCGATGCCGATCTTTCACCGGAGAGGCGGCTGGCCGGCACGAAGGGGCAGGGTCTGGCCACGTATAAAGAGCTGGTGCGCAATATGTCCACAAAGTCAAAACCGGACGGCGGCGCCCTGCCGCTCATACTTGACAGGTGGATATCGGGCATAATGTCGCAGGCTGCGGAGCGGTTCCGGCAGGGAGACGCACTGTTCGACGCCGAGGTCGAGAGGAGGATTTACTCCGTCACGGCCGAGCTCGAGGGCATGGTGAACGGATTTGAGTTCGCGAAAGCTATTTTAGCCTACTGGCGGGCGCATAAGTCAGATGACAGGGAGGCGTTGTCGGGCGCGCTCAAGTGGTTCCGGGGAGAATACGCGACGCGGCGGGAGGCGCGTGAGGAACTCGGCATCAACCTTGTCGTCACGGATGATACGTGGTACGATTTCCTGAAGATATTCGCGGCCTTCATGGTAGGCGCCGGGTATCGCGGGCTCCTGATTATGGTGGACGAGCTTGTGAATATTTTCAAGATATCCCACTCGGTGACACGGCAGAACAACTATGAGAAGCTGCTTACCATGTACAACGACACGCTTCAAGGCAAGGCGAGCCACATCGGTTTTCTCATGGGCTGCACGCCGCAATGCGTAGAGGATAGGTACCGGGGTCTCTACAGTTACGAGGCGCTCCGTTCGCGCCTGTCCGAGGGTCACTTCTCCTCAGAAGGCCTGCGCGATATGTCCGCGCCGATAATCAGGCTCGAAATGCTCACGCAGGAGGAGATGTACGTGCT
>JAITEC010000143.1 GCA_031282225.1 Oscillospiraceae bacterium
GATAATACAGCGCTTTTTCATAACAGTCTCCCTTTCAGTTTGTGTGATCTCTATATACAGCGCCGAGCGGCGTCGTACATCTGGGTAGTTGCGGTTCCGGCGCGCTAGCGTCGCGCCGTTTTCGGGTCGTATGAGTCGCGTATCCCCTCGCCCAGGCAGTTGATGGCGACGATTATCACAACAAGCGCGATAGCGGCCGGGAGCCACATCCACAGCTGGTTTATCATTATGTTCATGGTTGTCGCAAGATATATCTGGCGCCCCCAGCTTGTAGTGACCCCCAGTCCCAGAAACGCCAGCGAGGTCTCCATCATTATTGACATTGAGACGCGAAACGGCAGGCTCACGAGAATGGGCGTTATGGAGTTTGGCAGGACGTCGGTCAGCATTATGTTGATATCGCGCTTCCCCATGGCGCGCGCCGCCTCGACATATTCGTTGTTCATGACGGACAGCACGGTGCTGTACAGTATTTTTTCGGTGCCGGGCCAACTGAGTATGCCCATGGCCAGGACCACTATCATGGCATTGACGCGCTCAAAAACGGCCACAAGCAGCAGCAGGAGCACCATCATCGGGAACGACAGGAAGAGCTCGGACACCCTGTTGATCGCGGCGCCGATTTTCCCTTGGTAGAAGCCCGCGACGAGACCCAGGGGGATGCCGATTACAAGCGTCAGCAGCGAGGTGCCGGCTCCGATCATCAGTGAGACGCGCCCGCCGATCACCAGCTTGGCAAAGCAGTCCTGAAACGAGGTGTCCAGGCCCAGGATGTGGTCTGCGGACGGAGCTTTGTTAGTTACGAAATATACAGCGGAGGGATCGAGATCCATAAAAACAGGCAGCAGGAATACGGACAAAACTATAACGCCAAAGAGCACAAGGCCTGTCATTCCCTTTGGATTGCGCGCGAAGCTGTACCAAAAACCCTTTCTCCCCGCCGCTTCGGCTTCCATACCGTTATCCCACCCCTATTTTAATATACGACGCGCGGGTCGAGAACCGTATAGATAAGGTCGAGAGCCAGGTTGACGAACAGGACCACTATCACCTGTATGGCCACGATGCCCATGATGACGGGCACGTCGGCCGGCGCGTTGATCGCCGCTATAAGCGCCCGGCCTATGCCGTTGATAGTGAATATCTGCTCCACGATTACCGAACCGCCGACGAGCATCGGCATCGCCAGACCTATCTGCGTCACAACGGGAATAGCTGAATTGCGGAACACGTGGCGCACAATGACGCGCCTTTCCGGTATGCCCTTTGAGCGCGCCGTCTTTATGTATTCAGCGTTCATCACGTCGAGCATGGAACCGCGCACCTGCTTGACGACCGGCCCTATAACGGTGATTGACACGCATGTGACGGGCAGTATGAGCTGCGCCGCGTAAGAATACTTGCTTGTGACCACCATCATTGAGGGCAGTATCGCGAGCTTTGCGCTGAATATGAAAATGAGAAAGATTGCGACGATGAAACCTGGCAGCGACACGCCGATGAACGTGAGCAAATTGGCGACGCTGTCCGCTATGCCGCCGGGCTTCATTGCCGCCATCATACCGAGCGGAAGCGCAATGACGATGGCCGCGGCCAGCGAAATCGACATGAGCGTGAGCGTCTGCCCTATCTTGCCGGCGATGACGCTGAGCACGGAGATCTGCATATTGGCGTACGTGTGGCTCCACGTGCCGTCAAACAGCGAGCCAAGCCAGAAAAAGTATCGAACAGCAGCGGGCTTGTCCAGCTCGTATTTTGCGTATATTTCCAGCTTGTGCTCAGCAGTGATCGAACCGTACTCCATAACATATGCGTTTATATCACCCTGCGCATATGTAGGCAGAAGCTGTAATACGAGGAAAAGGACGAAAGTCAGGATGAGAAAAAGTCCGATCGACATCGCCGCGCGCCTGACGACAAACTTCAGCATTACATCACCTCGCTATCCCGCGGACCGAAACTCCGCGCACCGCCGGTTTTCAGCTTCCAGGCGACTTTGCGGTAAGTGGCGCATAAAAACGGTTTACGGCTTGATCCTGAACACGCGGATGTCGTAGTAGTTGGCCAGGCCATACGCCGACGTGCCGCACAGCACGCCGCTGCCCTTGATGCCGATATGCGGCACGTTGCCGCCGCCTCCGCCGTTGTTGACTACCACTACGCCGGATTCAAACGTCTCGAAGCACTTGGCTATAACGCGCGCGTCGTGCGAGTACAGATATGAGTACAAGCCGTACTCCGTATCCACCGCGCGGCGCAGGGTGTCGTCCAGGTCGTCAAAGCTCGTGACGGCCAGGATGGGCGCGAATATCTCCTCGGCAAACACGCGCATATCGTCCGTGCAGTCGGCGATGAGCGTGGGTTCCAGCCAGAACCCCGCCGGTTTGTCCGACGGTATGCCTCCGCCGGCAAGCACCCTGCCGCCCTTTGCCTTCGCGTCGGCAATCATGTCGAGCGCGCGGGCGCGGGCATTTTCGGCGATCATCGGGCCCATGGCTACATCGCCATCCTTTTCCGGGGCGCTGCCGAGCTTTATTTTCTTCATGGCCTCGACAGTCAAAGCGAGGTAGCGCTCATACACGTCCCTGTGTACGAAGACCCGGTTGTAGTTTGCGCATATCTGCCCGGCGTTGTCGAACTTGTAGCGCGTGATGGCGCCGACGGCCTCCTCCAGGTCG
>JAITEC010000219.1 GCA_031282225.1 Oscillospiraceae bacterium
ACGGCTTAGAAGGCCGTTGCTCTATCCGGCTGAGCTACTGGCGCGCGAAACGCTGACACGTTATTTTATACCAGAACGGGACGGCAATGTCAATAACCGTTCACCCGCAAGAGCACGGAGCTATCCTGGCTCATCACGCATTCGCTTATGCCTGCCAGCAACTGTTCGTTCAGGCGATCTGCGTACTTAAACCGTTCAAGCTTGCCTATCACTATGTATTCGACATTGTATTTGCCAAGGATCGCACGCACGGTGCCGGCGTCGGTGCCGGTGTAAATGGTGTTGAGGTCGCTTATGCGCTCGTTGAACGCCTCGGTGTCGCTCAGCCTCCACAGCTGCTCGTGCACATACCAGTTGAAAATGTCAGGCAGACCCGTGAACGCGGCTATGCGCCCGTACGAAGTATAGCTCGACCCGTTTGCCTCCGCGATCACGGGCGAGCCCTTGATGTTCTCGTTTATGTATTTTATTATATGGTAGTCGTCATTGAGTGTATATTCGTAAGGGGAATCCGGGTCGTCCGGATTCAGGCGCTCGCGGTGGTTTTGCAAAAATGTGGAGCCGTCCAGACCCTTGTACCTGCTCGGGGCCAAGCTCCCATACCGCCCGCTCAGGGTATAGTACGGATACACAAACGCGCAGCCGAGCAAAACGACTGACACGGACGCCGCAGCAGCTCGCGCCGCCAAGCGGCGGCGGCGCGAGGACGACAGGGCTGCGGAGGTCTTGCGCGCCGGGTGTCTTTTGCCGCCTTCTGAGAGCTCCGTGGTCAGGAACAGGCGGGAAAACGCGTACCCCACGCCTATGGCGAACAGCACAAAAGCCTGGAACGTCAGCTTGAACATGGTGTTCGCCCTGGGGTGGGCGGTATATATATCCACGACGTATATAAGTTCTGGCAATATGACAAGTCCGATGGCGCACACAAAAATGATGAGCGCCGCCGCGTCGCCCGGGTTCAAGGCACATACGAACCCCACTAGCCCCCCCTTCTTGTCCCCGCGAGCAATATGCCCGGAGCGCGACTTGACAGCCACAGCCAGGAGCATGACAAAAAACACCGTTTGATAACCGTATAAGACAAGCAGCTGATATAGCCGCGAGCGTATGCTGACCAACGCTATGTCAGTGGATATGGATACGAACGTGAGATGGAATGGCAGCGCCACAGCGTAGGCCGCAAGACCGGTTACGGCAGTTTGGGCTGCGGTAACCGCTAGCGCGCGCGGCAGCGCGCCGAACCGCGCGATATTCGAGTAGAGGTAAAGCGCGGCCGTGACTGTGATGTATATGGGGAAATCCCAGAAATTGGCCGCAGGGAATAACCCTATCAGGAATATAACGAGCGCAAAGCCGGGAGCGGGCATAGCATAGTCGAGCAGGCGCGCGGCTAAGGGCGCGCCTTTGGAAACCGTATCCGGCGACTCCCGGAGGGCGGACACCTCGCGCACCGCAGCCACGGCCGCCGCCACTACGGTGAGCACAAAAATCAGGTTGATGACGTGCGCGTGCAAGTCCGACACTATGAACGAGTAATGCGGGAACTCGTGTATCGTGCCGTCTGTTTCAACTAACGGATTGTAGCCGATGTACCGCGTGGCGTTTGGATACCAGTATGACGCGCCGCCCGGGACCAGCCACGCGTATATAACCGTGTGGAGGTTGCCGCTCAGGCAGACGAGAGCACCGGTGAGCAGGCCGCACACCGTACCGGCCCGGGACATGGGGCGCGCCCTCAGGACACTGTCGCAAGCGCGCCGCGCCGCGAATGTCTCCAAGAGGAACTGTCCGATATTGAAAGCCTGCGTGAATGAAAAAGCAAACAGCGAGGCCATCATCAGGTTGTACGAGACGGCGGAACTCACGCCGGAGAGCTTTGTGAGGTACGCTGCGAAATATTGTCCGAGATAGTAGTAATTCACGCTCTGCCCGGCATACCAAATATCCGGGGGCGGGAAATAGTCGCTGCGCAGCATGGAGTTCATCAGCCCGAAGTCCATGAACTTCTCGAGCCCTATAATATCCGGGCCGATCCCGCGCACATACGACCATATGGCGAGCAGCAGCATAAACAGCGCCTCGTGCCTCACGGCTGTTTCAATGCCGTCCGTGAGCCGCCTGTGCCCGCGCCCGCCTATAATCAGGTAATTTACGGCAGTGCCTGCCAGCAGCGGAACCAGCAGCGCCCAGCTGCGAAACGGCAGTACCCTGAGCGATGACAGCACCCACGAGACCCAGCCGGCCAAAGCCACGCCTATCACTTTGGAAAATATGTAGCCCTTTGACTTGAACCTGCCAAAGACGGCGCGCGTCATAGGCAGGAACATGAGCCCGACGGCAAGCAACACTACCCACCACAGCATGAAGCGGGGGAAGTCTGCCCGCAACAGCAGCGCGGACGCGGCGGCGGATGCCAACAGCCAATGAGCGCCCGTATCGGTCATTTTTTTGAGGCTTACGTTCCCTGACAATGTCATCCCCCTATCAAGGCGGCGGCGCGGCGCCCAAGCGCGACGGCGTAGTTCTGGCCGCGGTCCTCCGGGTATATCTGCGACATAGAGGCGATGTACAGCCCCTCAAGCGGCGTACCAAGCGGCAACAACCTCTCCGAGTGGCGCAGCCCCACAACGGGTTGCGCCCAGCGGGCGCGCCGCACCTCGTACTGTGCTATCTCACCGCGCGTGAATTCAGGGAACATACCGCCGAGATACGAGAAAAACACATCGGCGATGTAGCGCTCATCGGCGGCAAACAGCGGGTCGGAAGCGTCGAGGTAACGGGAGAGGAATATGAACCCGCGCACCCCGAACGCCGGATCCGGGAACAGGTTAGAGTGTTCTATGAACAGCACAAACGGCGCCCCCCGTTCGGCAACGGTCACCCAATAGTAATCAGAGAGCCTGCGTGCCGTTATGAGCGTAAGGCATATGTTGGCCTTATAGCGGACGGAGCGCGCGCGGAGCGCGTATTCCGGCGGCAAATCCGCAGCCTGGCACAGTTCGTGCGGCGAACCGGTGAACAAAATGCGCTCGTAGCGCTCGCGCCCGCCGCCGTGCGCCAATGACAGGCCCCCTCCGGCATCCTTGGATATGTCGCCGGCCTCCGAGCGCACTACGCGCCCGCCGCCTTGCTCTATCAGCTCTGCCAGCCTGTCGTACAGTGCGCCGAAACCGCCCCGCAAATACCCGAGGGACTCCGCGTCCACGCCCCTCCGGGTAGAACCTCGCAGCTTGAATTTGTTCCATATCCACACGCCGCCCACGCTGTCTGCGTCCTCGCCGAACTTGGAGTCGAGAAGCGGGCGCCACAGCTTATCATACGACTCGCGCCCCGCGTTCGCCGAGAGCCAGTCGCGCGCGCTGACATCCTCCAAGCCGCGATAATCGCGACATCCCTTGGCGCGGAGCACCGCAAGCCCCGTGCGCACACGCCCCGGTAGACTGAGACCACGGTAGCGCAGCAAATCCGTCGGGCTTGTAAACGGGTGCACGCGCCCACCGGAAAAAATGCCGTTTCTGGCATCTTTCCACATCAAATCGCGCGACAATCCCGTCTCGTCTATTAGGGAGATCATATCCGCGTCGCTCGTGAATATGTGGTGGTAGAATTTATCAATTTGGGCGCCGGCAATCGTCTGGTTGCTGGCGAGCCCCCCGAGGGGTCCTTCGGATTTTTCGTAAACGGTTACGCTGTGCCCGCGCTTTGTCAGCTCGAATCCGGCGGTAAGCCCCGTAGCACCCGCCCCTATAACAGCAATATCCACCGGCAGCTATTGCTGCGATGCGCTCTTGAACTTGGCCCGAGAGTCCCGGAGCTCGGAAAGCGCAGCCGCCAGCGCTTCTTCCGTTCGGCGCAGCGTATCGTCCACGTACTCATTGGCAACGCGCCGCAGCTCGGCGGACGTGCGCTCGGCAGAGGCGAGCATCTCCGCTGAGCGAGCCTTTACTATGCGAAGTATCTCCTGCTCGTCCACAAGCTGGCGCGCGCGCTCTTCCGCCGCCTTGCGGACGGCCTCCGCCTCGCGCTTGGCGTTGTTGATAAAGTCCGCCCGCGCCTCTACCAGGCGCTTTGCCTCCGCCAGTTCCTGCGGGAACTGGGCGCGTATGTCGTCGAGCAGATCAAGCGCCTTGTCGCGCTCTATGACGCATTTCTCAGCCCCGAGCGGTATGCCCCACGCCTCCGTCACCATCGCGTGCAGGCTATCAAGCAGCTCTTGTATCCTATTGCCGTTGCTCATCTCGTCACACTCCCGTTTACACGTCTCGGCGGCAATCTGCTTGTGATATCGCCGATTATCTCTCTGGGAACAAACCCGCTCAAGTCCGCTCCGTAGCGCGCCATCTCCTTAACCACGGTGGAACTTAGATACGTATACTTCTCACTTGACGCCAAAAAAATCGTGTCTATTGTCGGCTCTATTTTCTTGTTTGCGAGCGCAATTTGAAATTCCCAATCGAAGTCGGATACGGCGCGCAGTCCCTTTACTATTACGTTGGCGCCCTTTTGCTTGACATAGCTCACAAGCAATTCGTCGGAGGCGTCCACCTCTACGTTGCGGTAACGCCGGACTGTCCTGCGTATGAGTTCCATGCGCTCATCAAGCGTGAAGAGCGGCCTTTTGTCGGAATTTATCATAACGCAGACGAGAACCTTGTCGAATATTGCGCAGGCGCGGCGTATAATGTTCAAGTGACCTAGCGTTATCGGGTCAAAGCTGCCTGGATACACGGCTGTCTTCATGTGAATTCCTTTTCAATCTTCCTGTGTATGCATTGCCATTCGGCTGTACAGCGTTAACTTCGTTCCGCCGTATTTGTGGCCGGACGCGATGTAATACGGATCGCGCGCATCGGGTGCAGGAGCATCCGAGCGCGATTCGCAGACTATTATACCATTTTCCTCTAGTATGTCAAACTTCATTATTTTGTCGAGCGATTCTCGGAGCAGCGCGGTGTCGAAAGGCGGATCGAGGAATATAAGCCCAAACCGGCCGCAGCCCTCCCCCAGGTATGCTATGGAATCGCGCCTGACAACGGCCTCGAGGCCGGAAACCCCGGACAGCTCGACATTCTCGCGCGTGAGCCGCACGGACTCAGGCGAGGCGTCCACAAACACCGCGCCGCGCGCGCCGCGCGAGAGCGCCTCTATGCCCAGCTGTCCCGTCCCGGAAAACAGGTCCAGCACGCGCCTGTTCTCTACGCGCAGCTGTATGATGTTGAACATGGCCTCCTTCACCCTGTCGGCCGTGGGTCGGACGCCACGCCCCGACGGCTCGTGAAGCCTGCGGCCGCGGGCTGTCCCGCTTATGACCCTCATATCGCGTCGCCCTCCGGTTCCCCCGGTTCATCCCGGCCGTGAAAAAAGTCGTATATATTCTCCGCCGTGCTCTTTGGCACGACGCGCGCAAGGGACTCGGCGGAGGCGGCGCGTATCGCCCTCACGCTCCCGAACGCGCGCAGGAGATCCCCGCGGCGCTTTTTCCCTACGCCGGCAATCCCGTCCAGCTCGGAGCGCGCCACCCCCTTTGATCGCCGCGCGCGGTGGAACTCTATGGCAAACCGGTGCGTCTCCTCTTGAATGGTGCCGACAAACGCGAACACAGCGGGATTTGAGGATATACCTATCTCGCTGCCCCCGGGAGATATAAGGGCACGCGTGCGGTGCCGGTCGTCCTTGACCATGCCGAACACGGGCAGCTCGATGCCCGCGGAGGCCAGCGCTTCGAGCGCGGCGCGCGCGTGAGCCGCGCCGCCGTCTATGAACAGTACATCCGGCAGGACCGCGAATTTTTCATCGTTTTCAACGTATCGGGACATACGGCGCGATACGGCCTCCGCCATGCTGCGGTAGTCGTCCTGCGAGTCGAGAGCCTTGATCTTGAACCGCCTGTAGTCGCGCTTATGCGGCTTTCCGTGCCGGAACACCGTCATAGACGCCACGATGTCGGATGATCCGGTATTTGATACATCAAACGCCTCTATTCGTTCGGGCGGCGCTTCGAGTCCGAGCGCTTTTTGCAGCCATTCAAGTGTCTTGTTCGTCTTTTCCTCACGCGTAGACGCGCGCTGCGTCTCCTCGCGCGCGTTCACGTTCGCCGTCTCCACAAGCCGCAGCTTTTCGCCGCGTCGCGGGTATCGCAGGCTGACCCGGTGCCCGGCGCACTGTGTGAACAGCTGCTCAAGCAGCGCCGCGTCCTGCGGCTCGGCGGGGAGATAGACGTCTGGCGGGATGGCACCGCGCTTTAAGTAGTATTGGCGCAGAAGTTCCGATATCGCGTCCCCGGGCGGCTCGATAGGTGTGTCGAACATCTCGAAGTCCTTATCTAGAAGCGTGCCGCCGATATAGTGGAGCGCGGTGAAGCAACTCTTGGCAGGACCCGCGTAATATCCTATGTAGTCGGAGTCGGCGCGCGAGCCCGATATCACCAGTTGCTTTGTCTCCAGCTGCGTTATGGCGCGCAGCCGGTCGCGCAGGGACGCGGCGAGCTCGAACTTGAGCTCGTCGGCGGCTTGCGCCATTTGAGCCTCCAGTTTGGACTTGACACCGGCCGTCTTGCCCTCCAGCACGGCTATCGCGGCCTCTATCGCCTCGCTGTGTGCCTCGCGGGGGGTCTCCGGAAGGCAAAATGCCTTGCACGCGCCCATATGGTGGTTCAGGCAAGGCCGCTCCTTTCCGATGTCTCGCGGGAACTTCCGCGAGCAGGTGGGCAGCCCAAAAGCCTTTTGCACGGCGGCTATGGCCTCAAAAGTCCTGTGCCTGTACCCATACGGCCCAAAATAGCGCGCGCCGTCGCGCTCCAGTTTTGCGGCCACCTTGAATACGGGGTACTCCTCGCGCGTGTCCACGCGTATAAAAGGGTACCCCTTGTCGTCGCGCAGCAGGATGTTGTACTTTGGACAGTGGTGCTTGATAAGGGAGTTCTCAAGCACGAGCGCTTCAAACTCGGAACCCGATATTAT
>JAITEC010000115.1 GCA_031282225.1 Oscillospiraceae bacterium
CCCTCCTATCGGCGAAATAGCGCGCGCGCCCGCTTCGCCGCGAGTATCGCCGCGAGGCACGCCACGCCGAGCAGCACGATTGCCCCGCCCGGCTTCAGGCGCGCGTAATAAGCCACGAACAGCCCGGCTACAGTGAACGCCGATGCAAAGCAGACCGCAGCCGCCACCGTCCGCCTATAGCTGCTTCCCACCTGCAGCGCGCAGGCGACAGGCACCACCATCATCGACGACACTATGAGCGCGCCGACTGTCCGCGCGGCAACGGAGACCGTGGCCGCCGTGAGTATCGTAAATATAAAGCTGACAGCCCGCACCGGGACGCCGGCCAGGCGAGCCCCGCGCTCGTCCAAGGCGATGTAGAACAGCTCCTTGTACATGAGCGCGAACGCCAGCAGGACGGCGCAGCAGACGCCCGTAACCAGTTTCATCTCGAAGCTGCTGATGGAGACGATGCTGCCGAATAAAAAGCTGTTGAAATTTGCCGCGTTCTTCACGAATCCTGAGAGCACCCCGGCGAGCCCGACGCCTGCCGACATGATTATGGCTATGGACATCTCCGCGAACTTCGTGATGCGCTTGCGTATCGCCTCAATGCCAAGGGCGGCGGCTATGCACAACGCGCCGGCGCCCACAACCGGGTTTATCCCCGCTATCAGGCCGGCGGCCACGCCCGCCAGAGACGAGTGCGACAGCGCGTCGCCAATCATGGACAGCCGCCGGAGAACCATCACCAGGCCTATGCATGGGATGACTACGGCAAGCATTATGCCTACGATGAATGCCCGACGCATGAAATCATATCGAAGTATTTCCACTTTGTTCTCCCCGTAATATAGGCGAGCCGATCTCCTTCAGCGAACCGTATTCCAAGAGCAGCGTCCTCGCGGCGCAAGAGGCCGCCCTTGCCGTGTCGTGCGTGACCATCACCGCCGCTATCTTGCCCTCGGAGCACATCTTGGCAAGCAGCGCGAACAGCGAGTCGGCCGTGTCGTTGTCCACGCCGTTTGTAGGCTCGTCGAGCACGAGCAGTTCCGGTTCGCCCACGAGTACGCGGGCGAGCATGACGCGCTGGCGCTGCCCTCCCGACATACTGCCTAGCATCCGTTTGGCATATCGCTCCATGCCCACGCGCGCGAGAGCGCCGAGCGCCGCCTCCCTGTGCCGTTTTTTCACGGGGCGCAGCGGCCCTATTTGCGCGTATAGGTTGGCAGTAACTACCTCCTCGGCTGTCGCCGGAAAATCGGCACCGGATTTCAAGCCGTCCTGCGCCAGGTACCCGAGCCTATGCCACTGTTTGAAATCGCTGATATCCTGTCCGAAAAGACGTATGCCCCCCGAGCGAGGCGCGAGCTCTCCGAGCAAGAGGCGCAGCAGCGTGCTCTTGCCGGAGCCGTTCATGCCGGTGAGCGCAACAAATTCCCCGCTGCACACAGTCAAGTTCAGGCGAGAGAATATGGTCTCGTCTCCGTATCGATAGCTCAGGTTTTCCGTGTGGACTATCTCGGACATAGTAGACCTCTCACAACTTGTGCGCTACGCGATCATCCCAGGGCGCGGATAAGCGCGGCCAAGTTTGAGCGCATTACCGCGAAATAATCGTCCCCGCCGCCCGAATCGTCGTCGCCGGGTCCCTCGAACGGGTTGAGCACGTCGGTCTGCGCGCCGACAGCCTCGGCGATGGTCTCGGCGACCTTGGGGCTGACGAGTTCCTCAAAGAATATTACCTTGATATCGCGCTGCGCGGCAAACTCTATTATCTCCGCCATGCGCGCGGGGTCGGGCTCGGAATCGGGCGACAGACCTTCTATTGGCACTTGGTTTAGCCCATAAGCCGCGCACAGGTACCCGAATGCCTCGTGCGCAACTATGATGTCCCGCCCGGAAAACGCCGCCAACGCGTCTGAGAACTCGCCGTCAAGTTCGTCTAGCTGCGCGGCGTATTTATTGTAGTTCGCGTCGTAAACTGCGGCGCCCTCTGGATCCGCTTTTTTGAAGGCGTCCCTTATATTTAGCATCTCCGTCTTGGCGCGCTGCGGATCGAGCCACACGTGCGGGTCAAATTCGCCGTCCTCGTGGTCGTCCTCGTGGTCGCCTTCTTCCTCTTCCTCTTCCTCTTCTCCGTGGTCGTCCCCGTGGTCGTCGTGCCCCTCCATGAGCGGTATGCCGGCGGAGGCCTCAACGGCGACAAGCCCCGGGTTTTGCAGGGACTCCAATATGTCCTCCGCCCAGTGCTCCATGCCGGCGCCGTTGTATATGAAGACATCGGCGCTCTCCAGGCCCACCATGTCCGCAGCGCCGGGTTCCCAGTCGTGGGGCTCGACGCCGGCAGGAACCATGTTTACGGCATTTACGCGCTCCCCGCCGATTTTTACGGCGAAATCGTACATCGGATAGAAGCTGGCGTACACGGACAGCGGTCCTTGACGCGCGCCTTCCGGCGAGGGCGTCCCCTCCGGCTGGGACTGCTGTCCTCCTGCGCACCCGGCGAGCAGCGCGGGCGCGAGCAATAACGCTATAAGTATACGGCAAATCCCCCGCGATTGCAATACCCCTTCGTTCCGGCGCCATAATCCCGCGATGTGTCCTTTGTTTCTCATAATGCCCGGTCTCCTCCATACAGATTATATTTGCGAACAATTCGCATTGACGTGCATTATAATCATTCATAGCCGGTCTGTCAATAGTAGGGGGGCGCCTGTTTGTAAAGTTTGACTTATATGTTTGACTTATATTCCCCAAAGTGCTAAAATTATGCATAGGGAGGGTGCCATTGCGGCACCGCTCCCAGAACACATAATTGTAGGAGGAATACCATGGGCAAGATACTGCTTATAGGCGCAAATCACGCGGGGACGGCGGCGGCGAACACCATATTGGACAACTACCCGGACAATGAGCTGACAATAATCGACAGGAACGACAACATAAGCTACCTGGGCTGCGGGACGGCGCTGTGGATAGGGAGACAGATACAAGGATCCGAGGGGTTGTTCTACTCGTCGGCGCAGGCGCTTGAGGCAAAGGGCGCGCGAGTGTACATGGAGACCGAGGCCGCATCGATAGATTTCGACGCCAAGATCGCCTCGGCAAGGACGAAGGGCGGAGAGACGCTGAGCCTTAGCTACGATAAACTCATACTTGCCACGGGTTCCGCGCCAATAATGCCCAATATCCCCGGCATGGAGCTTGCCAACATCCAGTCCGTAAAGCTGTTTCAGGACGGCCGCCGCGCGAACGAGCTGCTGGATTTGCCGGAGATACGCACGGTCGCCGTAGTTGGCGCGGGCTACATAGGCGTGGAGCTCGCCGAGGCCGTGAGGCGGCGCGGACGGCGCGCGCTCCTGTTTGAGGCCGAGAGCACGTCGCTCGCCTCGTACTACGACCCCCTCATGACGGCGGAAATGGACAAAATACTCGCCGACAACGGCGTGGAACTGCATTTCGGAGAGAAGGTGCAGTCATTTAAAGGTACCGGGAAAGTGGAGGGGCTCGTAACGGACAAGGGCGAGTATCAAGTGGACATGGTCATTATGGCTATCGGGTTTAGGCCGAATGCGGCCATTGCCTCCGGGCGGCTCGACACGATAGGCAACGGAGCGATAGCCGTGGACGTACGGGGGCGGGCTAGCCTGCCGGACGTGTACGCCATAGGCGACTGCGCGAGCGTGTACTCAAACGCGCTGCGCGGCTGGACGTATATTGCGCTGGCGACAAACGCCGTGCGCAGCGGCATAGTGGCGGCACACAACGCGTGCGGCACGGTTTTGGAGTCTCCCGGGGTGCAAGGCTCAAACGGGATAAGCATATTCGGGTACAACATGGTCTCAACCGGGCTTTGCGAAAAAGCCGCCGCAAAAGCGGGCTTCAAGCCGCTTGTGACCGATTTCGCGGCGCTCCAGAAACCAGCTTTTATGCCCGATAACCACGAGGTGAAAATACGCATAGTCTACGACGCGGATACGCGGCGCGTGCTCGGGGCGCAACTTGCCTCTTTTGAGAACATCTCCATGTGCATACATATGTTCTCCCTCGCAATTGAGGACGGCGCCACAATAGACAGTCTAAAGCTGCTGGACATCTTCTTCCTCCCGCACTTCAACCAGCCTTACAACTACATAACGATGGCGGCCCTCGGCGCGAAATAAGGGGGAGGCCGGCTCTCAGCCTATTTTGTTCCACAGGAACATGGCGCCGTCGCCGGCATCGTACAGTTGCGCGGGGATGGGGAAGTCGGGCGGCATGTCACGGCCGTCGACCTCTCCGTCCAGGACGCGGCGCGCGCCGCGGACGAGATTGCCCGGCGTGTCCGGCCCCAGAGGGAAGGGGCCGTGCGCCGGGTATACCTCGTCGAACGCGCCTTTCATGGAGTCGAGTTTTTTGAGGCTGAGTTCCAGTGCCTGCAGGCTTCGCACCTCGCTGAAGATGAATATCGGCGTTGCGGAGACGCTGTCCCCCGCGACGAGTATCCTGTTTGAGCGGTCGAGCAGGGCTATGCTGCCGGGCGTGTGCCCCGGGATATGCACGACCTCGAAGCGCCTGCCGCCTATGTCTATTGTGTCGCCGTCCCACAGCGGCGCAACCCTGCTGCCGGGCGCCGCGCTTTTGAAGTAAAATGAGAACTCGGACGGGTGCATGTGCGCCACGTCGAACAGTGCGTTGCCCCCCGTGTGGTCGCCGTCCGCGTGCGTGTTCACAAGCGTGACGGGCAGGTCCGTCAATCCCTCAACGACCTGCCTTATGTCGCCGTTGCCAAAGCCCGTGTCCACAAGGAGCGCCTTTTCGCTCCCGGCGAACAGCAGCGCCCTCACGCCGTTGTCCTCTATCCTCCAGCTGCCGCGGCCGATCTCCACCGCCTCATATACGCTATTTTCCACAATAACCCCTCCGATTCAAATAATTGTGTCCCAATTATAAATCCGCGCGGGAAAAAATACAATGCATGAATTACAACTCGGTCGTTACCGAAACGCATATTTTCAGGCTTATCCTCATACACATTAGCAGGGACACTGATTTTGTGGGGGGGACTTGCAGCGTGAATGGACACGGCATATATGAGGATATAGCCAAGCGCACGGGAGGCGACATCTATATCGGGGTAGTCGGGCCGGTGCGCACCGGAAAATCGACGTTTATCAAACGGTTCATGGAGACGCTTGTCATTCCGAACATAGAAAACGTCTACACGCGGGAGCGCGCGCGCGACGAGCTACCGCAGAGCGGATCCGGACGCACTATAATGACAGCGGAGCCGAAATTCGTGCCGGAGGACGCGGTGGCCATATCGCTCGAGGGGGGCGCCAAGCTGACCGTGCGGCTCATCGATTGCGTGGGGTACATGGTGGACGGAGCGCTCGGGCAGACCGAGGACGGCAGCGAGCGCATGGTTACGACGCCGTGGTTCGACGCAGCTGTCCCAATAGCGGAAGCTGCGGAGGCGGGTACGCGCCGCGTCATTGCCGAGCACTCCACGATAGGCGTGGTTGTGACTACGGACGGAACGGTGACGGACATCGCCAGGGAGGCTTACGAGGCGCCGGAGGCGCGCGTCGTGAGCGAGCTGCGCGAGATCGGCAAGCCGTTCGTGGTGGTAATCAACTCGGCCGACCCGCACTCTCCGCGAGCCGCCGCCCTGCGCGCGGAACTCGCGGAGAAATACGGCGCCGCGTGCGTAGTGAAGAACTGCGCGTACATGGGATACGACGACATAACGGACATAATAAAGATTGCGCTGTACGAGTTTCCCGTGAGCGAGCTGGGGCTTTTTATGCCCACCTGGGTGGACGCGCTCCCGCAGGACAACGCGGTAAAGCGCGCGCTATACGACGATATCAGAGCCGCCGCGTCATCCATGTCGCGCATTAGCGATGTCGAGGACGTCGTCCGCGAGATAGGGCTCTCCGAAAACGTGAGCTCGGCGGCGGTGCGCGAGATAGACCTGGGCACGGGCGCGGCGGCGGCCATCTTGGATATTCCTCGCGCCATATTCTACGCGACGCTGTGCGAGCGCTCCGGGCTGGAAGTGCGCGACGACGGCGATCTCGTGCGGCTGCTCACGGAACTTGCCGGAATCAAGCGCGAGTACGACAGGCTGGACGCCGCGCTGAGCGACGTGCGTGAGCGCGGCTACGGCATAGTTATGCCTACCCGCAGCGAGATGCTGCTCGAGGAGCCGGAGATCGTGCGCCAGGGGGGGCGGTACGGGGTGAAACTCAAGGCGTCCGCGCCCTCCATTCACATGATACGGGCAAACGTAGAGACGGAGGTCTCGCCGGCGGTAGGCGGAGAGAGGGCATCAGAGGACGTTGTGAGCTTCCTGCTGCAGGAGTTCGAGGGAGACGTATCAAAGATATGGGAGTCCAATATATTCGGCAAGTCCCTCTACGACATAGCCAGCGAGGGGCTGCACGCCAAGATAAAGAAAATACCGGCCGATACGCAGGCAAAACTGCAGACAACGCTCCAGCGCATCATAAACGACGGATCCGGAGGCATAATATGCATTATTCTGTAGCCGGACGTGGAGGCAGGGCGTCCGTTGGGAAAAATGTTCTATTACATTTTGTATAAATTTTTTGTTTGACTTTTCGACGACGGGGAACAGGGAGGGGATTTTAAGAAATAACCTACACTTCGCACAAATCCGCGCGTAGAAATTTTGCGTTTTAGACAAAATTTTTCGTTACAAAACCGATGATTGGCGTTTATAGCGTCTGCTTGAACCCTATGGACGCATTAATCTACAGATAGTTATTCACATTTTCCACAGGGTTTTCCACACTCCGCCGACTGGCTAGGTTCTAGGTTCCCGGCGCGGTTAATTTGCGAAAACCGAGGGCGCGCAAACGCGGTTTTTATGTTTGCGGCGCACGGTTTCAGGCTGCCGGAACGCGTGGCCGAGCTTTTTTCGACAAGTGCGTCGCGCGCAAGCCGCGATTGCGGCGCCATATCAGTCAAGTATTTCCAAGTACTGCGCCACGGTGTTGCGCATGAAGCGCCTTGTGCCACCGGAGTCGAACGCTATCTCCAAGAGGGCGTCGCTGCCGCCAGCCTGCGAGAGGGTCACGAGGCCCCGGCCAAACACCTTGTGGCGCACGCTCTGGCCGACCTTGAAGTCCGCTGCCGGGGGAGCGTTTTTTGGCGCGGGCAACGGCGGGCGGGGCGCGCCGCCGCGCCGATCGGGGCTGCGGCGCTCATGTGCCGAGCGCTCGTAGCGCGTGTCTTCAAAAATAATTTCCTCAGCGCCCGGAGAGCTCGCGGGACGCTCTATGTTGTCCTGGCTTATCTCGTCCACGAAACGCGACACCCGCGCGGCCGCGGTCTTTCCGAAAAGGGTGCGGCGGCGCGCGCTCACAAAACGCAAGGTATTGCGCGCGCGCGTTATCGCCACATAGCACAGCCTGCGCTCCTCCTCCATCTCGTCCGGGTCGCCGATGGCGCGCGCGCCGGGGAATATGCCCTCGTCGGCGCCGGATATTATCACGTTGTCAAACTCCAGCCCCTTGGCGCTGTGCACTGTCATCAGGGCGACGCGGTCGGCCTCGGCGTCCGCGCGGTCGAGGTCCGTATATAGAGCCGTCTCGGCGAGGAAGCCGTCCAGCCCGCCCCCGGGATTCTCGTCCGCGTACCGCATTATATTGGTCTTGAGTTCGCGCACGTTTTCGATGCGCGACATGCTCTCGTCGCTGTTCTTGTCCTCGAGCGCCCTCACGTACCCGCTGTGCTCTATGAGCCCGTCATACAGTTGCGCCAGGGGGGATCCGGCGGCGATTTCCCGCAGGTGGGATATCATGGAGCAAAACGCGCCCAGCTTTGCCGAGGCGCGGCGCAGCTGCTCATAGTGCGCGCAGTCTTGCATTATCGCAAACAGGGAGCGCCCCTCGCCGGAACCGAGCTGCGCGACGGTGTCTACCGTGCGCTGGCCTATGCCGCGCGGCGGCGCGTTTATTATACGCAACAGGCGCAAGTCGTCCGATGGGTTGTTTATTACGCAGAGGTACGACAGCATATCCTTTATTTCCGCCCGCTCGAAAAAGCTCATACCCCCCAGCACGCGGTACGGTATGCCGGCGCCGCGCAGCGCGTACTCGAGCTGGTTTGACTGCGCGTTCATGCGGTAGAGCACAGCCCAATCGCTCCACTTTCCCCCGGAGGACACCCCGGACACAATGCAGCCCGCCACAAAGCTGGCCTCTTCGCGCTCGTCGCCCGCTATGCGAAGCTGCGGTTTCTCGCCGCCCTTTTTTTGCGTCCACAGCCGCTTGCCCCGCCTGCCGGAGTTGTTGCGTATCACGTCGTTCGCGGCGGCGAGTATGTGCTCTGTGGAGCGGTAGTTCTCCTCGAGCCTTATGACCCTCGCGCCGGGATACGTGGATTCAAAATTGAGGATGTTGGCAATGGTAGCGCCCCTGAATTTATATATGCTCTGGTCGTCGTCGCCGACGGCGCATATGTTCCCGTGCCCGCCGGCGAGCAGCTGCGCCAGGCGGTATTGCAGATTGTTCGTGTCTTGGTATTCGTCTATCATCAAGTAGCGGAACTTGTCGCGGTAGTAGTCGAGCGCGTCCTTGTGCTCCGTGAGGACGCGCACGGCGAGGAGGAGCAGGTCGTCGAAGTCGAGCGCGTTTGCCGATTTGAGGCGTTTTTCATACTCGGCGTATGCCTTGCCCACGCCGCGCTTGCGCATATCGCCCGTCTTGTCCGCTTCCAGGCAGTATTCGCCCGCCGGCACAAGGCGGTCTTTCGCGCGGCTGATCTCGCCGAGCACGGAGCGGGGCGCGTATGCCTTTTCGTCCATGTTCAGGTCGCGGAGCACGCGCTTGACGACGGACAGGCTGTCGGCGGCGTCGTATATGGCGAACGAGCGACCGTACCCAATTCGTTCGATGTCGCGGCGCAGTATGCGCACGCACGCGGAGTGGAACGTCATGGCCCATATATCTGCGGCCTCTGGGCCAATTGTGCGCTCGAGCCGCTCTTTTATCTCGTTTGCCGCCTTGTTTGTGAACGTTATGGCCATGACGCGCCACGGAGCAGCGGCATCCAGCCGGCACAGCGCTTCGGCGCGCGGGTCGCAGGCCAGCCCTCCGTCCGGGGGGGAGAGGTTGTAGCGCTCAATGTATTTAAGGTCGTCGGGCGCTATATGCGGCGGCACGTCGGCGGAATCGGAGGCGCGCCCGAACCGCAGCAGGTTGGCTATCCTGTTTATGAGGACCGTGGTCTTTCCGCTCCCGGCGCCGGCGAGTACGAGCAAGGGGCCCTGCGTGGCCAGCGCGGCCTCGCGCTGCATATCGTTCAGGCTGGAAAATTCGCGCTCTATGGCGCGCCTGCGAGCCGCCGCGAACCTGTTTTTTTCTTCACGCGTCATCGCGTTCGCCTTCCAGTTCCCGTCCCCGCGCGTCCGCCTCAATGATGGCGGCCATTATGGAGTCCGCGTCCACGCTAAACGGCATATTGTGCGAGGGTCTGCCCTCCTCGGCCGATATTTCCGCCGCTGTTCGCAGCGCGCCGTGTCCCATGCCGTCCGCGCCGAGTTCGCGCAGCGTTATTGGCAGGCGCACGCTGCGGCAAAATTCCATCACCTCGCGTATCTCGCGCCTGGGCCTGCCCTCGAGCGCGAGCTGGGCTAGCAGGCCGAACGCCACCATCTCCCCGTGGGAGCGGCTGTGCCCTCCAAGAGCTATGGCGAAACCCTCGCTGAGCGCGTGTGCGAGTGCCACTCCGGCGCTCTCGAATCCCAGGCCGCTGAGCAGTATGTTGGCTTCCACTATCCTCTCGAGCGCCGGCGTGGGCTTTTTTTCTTCGCACGCTGCCACTGCGCCGGGGCCGTGCTCAAACAGCGTGTCGCGGCACAGCCGCGCGAGCGCGAGCGCCGCTCCCGTCGCCTTGCCTCCGGCCGGCGCCGAGGCGCCTGAGCGGCGGCACGCGTCGGCCTCGTACCAAGTGGCAAGCGCGTCGCCCATGCCGGATACCAAGTGGCGCACGGGCGCGCGCGCGATGACGGCGGTGTCCGCCAGCACCAGGTCTGGGTTCTTGCCATGATTTTGAATTCTCTTAAACGCGCCGCCCTCGTCGTATATGACGGACAGCGCGCTGCACGGCGAGTCGTTGGACGCCACGGTGGGCACAATGGCAACGGGCAGCCCAAGGCACGCGGCCACGGCTTTTGCCGCGTCTATGGCCTTGCCCCCGCCGCATGCGACAATCACCTCGCGCGATTCCCCGCGCGCTATGTCCGCCAGCCTGTCTATCTCGCTGTCGCTCGACTCGCCTCGGAACAGCGCCTCGCCCTGGCGCAGTCCCTCGTCCGCAAACGAGCGCTCCCGCCCCTCCCGCGTGGCCGCGAGAGAGCTCTTTCCCCCTATGACGCAGGCGCTGTGCCCGAGCGCTTTCACATACGTCCCAATATCAAAGATAGCGCCCTCCCCCTGCACATATCGGGACGGCGCGATAAATATCTCTCGACTGATAGCAATGCATCTCCCTATTATAATATTTTTGCGCCTTAGGGGGACGCTGTGTGCAGCGTCCCGACGCCACTGAGCCTTCGTATCTCGTTTGTTGCGACGCAGTCGTGACAAACGAGATGATTCATTCATTTCGGAAATATTTATATTTATCCAAACAATACTCTCGGGTACGCGCCTGTCTCTTTGAGCTTTCGCATCGCGGCGGATACGGCGGGTTTGTCCTCGCGGTAT
Organism: Oscillospiraceae bacterium; assembly: GCA_031282225.1. Taxonomy (GTDB): domain Bacteria; phylum Bacillota; class Clostridia; order Oscillospirales; family Oscillospiraceae; genus JAISBX01. The sequence continues at coordinate 10,701 of JAITEC010000115.1, forward strand.
GTCACGCCGTACCAGCGCTCGCCGCTCGGGAGCACCTTTACGCTCGCGCGCCCCGCGCGCAGCAGCGAGTCTATTTCCGTTGGCAGCAGGTATTCGGCGCCGGCGGCGCCCTCGGGCGGCAGCTGCGCGAAAAACGGCGCGAACCCCGCCTCAATGTCCTCCATTATCGCGGGCGTCAGGCCCCAGAAATTCATGGAGACCACGCTGTCGCCGCGCACGGGCAGCCACGCCCCGCCGGGCGCCTCATAGCATATGCCGCCGTCGCGCCGCATTATTTTCTTGCGCTCCGTCACGCCCGTCAGGTACCCGTCCGCCCCAACTTCGCACACGCCGCGCGCCACGGAGCCGCTGTCCGTCAGGGTGTTGTCGAGCACGTATCCCACCATGGCGTAGCGCCGCTCGCCGGCGTACGCTCCGGACAGGAACCCGTACATGAGCCGGAACGCGTCGCCACCGTAGTAGTCGTCCGCGTTGATGACGGCAAAAGGACCTTTTATGGCCTCGCGCGCGCTCCAGACCGCGTGGCACGTCCCCCACGGTTTTTCGCGCCCGGCCGGGGGCACAATGCCGCGCGGTAAGTCGTCGGGTCTTTGTACGACATACCGCGCGTCCATGTACCTGCCGGCCCGCCCGTCTATAAGTCCGCGCAGGTCGGATTCCATGCCCTGCCTTATAATAAAGACAGCCTCTTCAAACCCGGCCACAAGGGCATCGTAGAGCGAGAAGTCTATGATTATCTCGCCCTCGTCCGTCATGGGGTCTATCTGCTTGAGGCCGCCGTAACGGCTTCCCATTCCGGCGGCCATGATAACAAGCGTTGGTTTCAAATTACAGTCCTGCCCACCCTATCTGATTGCGGGAACGGGCTCCGTAACGGGCCATTCCCATATTTCCGAGTTATTCGGCTTGCGCGTGAACTTGTCGTGGTAATTAGAGGCCTCCACGATGTCCGCATATGCCCAGTGCGTGGGTTCCGGCGGCACGGGCAAGTCGGTGTATACCTTCACACCTTCCGGTATGTCCTCTAAGTCTATGCGCCTGTTTAGCATATTGTTCACCATGCGCACGGTCTCAGCCCTTGTAATGGCGGCATCTGGGTGGAACAACCCGTCGGGGTACCCATTGACCCATCCTCGGATAGTTATGCTCACGATACTTGATTCGGCCCAGTGCCCCGCGATGTCCGCGTACCTGTTGTCGCTGTCGGTTCCCGCAAACTCTTGGAACCGCGCCAATATCGTGGCCAACTCCGCGCGCGATATGGCTGCATCCGGCCTATATGTCCCCTCCGGGTATCCCTGGAGCACATGACGGCTGGCGAGGTATGCCACGGCCTGCGAGTACCACGACCAGTTGTCCACGTCCGTAAACAGTGACGGCATCGGCCTGTCCTTGTTCGCTTCCGCTGAGAGCCGATATATGATCATGGCCACCTCGGCCCTTGTAATGAACCCGTCCGGCCTGAAGTCCCCCTCGGGGTACCCGTTGACATAGGCGATATGCTCTTCCACGAACGGGAACTCCGTCAAAGGCGGCCCCTCATCGTCAATATCGATCGGCGTAGGAGTAGGCGTAGGCGTGGGGTTCCCGCCGCCGCCGCCCCCGCCGCCACCACCGCCGCTGCCGCCGGCGACGATGACGACGTAATCGGCCGTGGGAGCGGGAAGGTTAGCATTTGTGCTATGCCCGCGCCAGTCCGCGCCGCTCGTGGGGACGCCGGAGTCTGGGGGATCGGCGCGCTTATACGTCACGACCACAGGCCTCTGCCCAGAAACATTCAGCGCGCTCCCCGCCGCCGGGTTTATTGTGTACTCGCCCGGTGTGAGCAGGCGGCGGATTCTATTGGGATTAGATCCGTCAGGCAGCCCGTTGCCTTTTTCAAAGTACCCGTATACCTTGAGATTTTTTACATCCAGCGCGTTGCCATATGCGTATGTTTTTTTCACGGCGCTCGTATCCAGCTCTATGTATATGAGTTCCCAGGGATCGGAATCTGAGGGCGTAGGCGCGTTTTCCGCCGTTACGGTCACGATGTATTCCCCGGTATCGGTCACGCCGTCCTCCGTGTACGTGACTTTCACGGGGATGTCGCCGGGTGTACCCAGCGTATCTCCGTCCTTCGGTGTAATTGTGTACTCACCGGGTTCGAGTACGCGTGAGTGCCCGTCGGTGTAATAAGCCGTGACGACGAGCTCGTCGGTATCGAGCGGGTCGCCGACTTCATAGTTGTGCGGAACATCGCTGGAGTCGAGCTCAATGTATATGAACGTGCCTTGTGTGTAGTTCCACTTGGCGTAGAGGTCCCAGTTATGCTGATTGTCTGTACGGGAGGGATCAATGCTGCTCACAGCGGCACTCGCAAGCGCAGGGTCGGTGTGCCATGTCATCGTATAGTCGGTGCGGGCTATGACCGGCAGGGCGATAGTGGGTGTTTCGGCTGTGAACGTTCTCTTGGCAGCCGGAACTTTTGCGTACTCATCCGCTGTGATGTAGTGGTACGTTATGGAGTACCCGGCGGCAACGACGACGTAGTTTGCTGTGGGCGCGGGTTTCGGAGTTGGCGTGTCGGTATGTCCCCGCCAGTCGGCGTTGATGGTGGGGTCTGCTTGATCCACTGTTCCAGCGCGTCTGTATGTGACGGTTATTGTCTCGCTGGTGCCGCCCGTGAAATCAAGCGCGGTTCCCGCAGATGGGTTTATTGAGTATTCGCCTTGCGTGAGTGGGCGATACTTTGTGTTGTCGGTCCCTAAGCCGTTGCCTCTCTCGAAATAGCCATACACGATGAGACCGTCAACGTCAAGCGGTTCGCCGTAGTTGTAAGGTACCTTAACGTTTGTTGTGTCGAGCTCTATGTATACGAGTTCCCAAGGAACGGACTCGCCGCTGTCAGGAGGCTGCGCGCCGACATCGGTGACAGTTACGGTGTATGCCGCTCTGTCGGTCACGCCGTCCTCCGTGTACGTGACGGTCACGGGGATGTCGCCAATCGTCGCCAACGTCGCGCCGTCCGCCGGATCGATGCTATATTCCCCGGGAACAAGCTCCCGCGACGTGCCGTCAGTGTAATGGGCGTACACAATGAGTCCTGTCGTGTCGAGCGGGTCGTATTGCGTGTAGTTGTGTTCGGTGCCGTCTGAGTCCAGTTCAATGTAGATGAATGTCTTGCCGCTGTCAGCGCCCGTGTATGTCCATTTGGCGTATAGGTCCCAGTTGTGCTTGTTTGCGGCTGGTGTCGGGTCAATTGACGTGATCGTGGTACCTGTCAGGGCGGGGGAGACGTACCATCCGCCGAATGCGTAATCTGTGCGGTTCGGTATTGTTGGCAGCGTGATTGGTTCTGTGGCATCGGGCGCAAACTGCGTTGGCGCATTAGTCGGCAACTCACTGGAGGTGACATTGTGGTATGTTATGGTATAGAGGTCCACAATACTGGCGGGGACGTTGACGACGAGTTCACCGGTGTAGTTGCCTTTGCCAGTGAGTTTTACGTTGACGATGTAGTCGCCTTTGTCCGTGATTTGTGGGATGGAGGAAGAGTAAGCAGTGTCAGTCTGCGAATCGAACAACCGGTATTCGACAGTATAGTCTGTGCATCTCACCAAATTGTGGGTGAATGCGTCTATGGTCACAGGCGATATTGATTCATTTGTAATGGCGTCATGCGCTTTTCCGTCGTACTGTCCGTGATAGCCCGTTGCTTCGTAGAAAAGTGGGATGTTGCCGGCGCTGTCGGGGTCGGTTAGGTCGTCGTCGTCAATGGGTTTGGGGTTGACGGTGAAAGTCACATAATCGGCAGTAGGCGTCAGGATGTAATTGGGTGGATTTACACCGTCCAAATTGATAGTCACGATGTAATTTTTACCTGGCAATATATCCTTGCCTCTTACATAATCAGTGTTTATTGTCGGTACTTTAGGGTTATCGCCTGTACCCCAGACTGATTTTACATTTTCAGAATCGCCGTACTCAGTTATAAAGCCACTATATAAAATCACGGGAGTTACAGTATCGCCGTAATTTACTGGCTTAGGATTGTAATCGGGTGTTGCGCTCAAGGGAGCCTTTTGTATACCCAGTTTACCGGGTTCGGTTGTTATTGTATAGTTTGACAATGGCGTATTCGTTGTATTGTTAAGTGCTGTTTTTGTATTTTCACTGAAATCCAAATTATATCCGCTAGATATAAAATCTCTTTTCTCCGAATTAGTTGAATCATAGTCAGTAGTATAGATTAAAGAATGCTGCTTAACTGCTGTATGAATTAAACTCCACTCATTTTGTATAAATTGTTCGCTTTCCGAAGCCAACTCAAAAGTGGCTTTAGTGGATAGATGTTGCTGAACTTGGTCATTGTTGTTCCCGTAGACAATTCGGTTGTCGCCTGCCAAAGTGCTTATTATGATTCTCAATGGTGCCTTTTTAATGGTCAGCCCGGCAGTCGTTACTGTTTGTAAGAAAACTGGAGTGAAATAATGTGATGATACATCAACATTTTCTCCGTCCAGTATTTGCCAGTCGTCCGTAGCCAAGGTATAAACTGTAAAGCCAACATCCTTGCGAGAGGCAGATATATATACATTTGCAAAAGTATAGTTATTTGGTAACAGTGTAGCAGTGTCAGCTGCTTGTCCTTCATAAACAGATGTAATAGGGGGTACCTTTCTGACGGATTGTTCAGAACCGTTATATGCGTATTCTACACTGTCTGCTGATCCAACATTAACGTATAAATTCTTTTTAGGAACGTATTGTGCGGTGTAAATGTGTTCAATTGTCTCTCCTTGCGTATTTGTTTTTTCAATAGTTAGCGGTACAGACGGGTACCACCCGCTGTGATAAAAAGAATCACTATATGGGATGATTGTTATTCCCCGCAGTACTTCTGTACTTGGTACGCCGGGTCTCACTGACATTGTTATTGTATTGATCTCTTTTCCATCATCATCGACTCCAAAGCTCCCAGAACCGGAGTTGAGCGTAAGTGTGATAGTACGATTTTCCCATTGTGCATATAGATTAATAACTTTGGAATCGGTAGACCATACAGTAAGATTTGTTACATCGGTGTCCGGGGGGCAGTTATACGTTGCGTCAGAAACGTTTGCTGCATTCATCCAAAGGACAACATCCTTGTCATCTCTCGGGAATATTCCGCTGCGAGCAGAATGAAAGGTAGCTAATGAGTCTTGTAGCATATAATATGTAACAGTTTCATCGTAATTCTGTTCATTTGAGTGATATATGATCTTGTATGCGTCTCCCGCTGTGACATATTGAGCGTAAAGTATTATGCTACCTCTCATATCTATCAATGAGCCGGGATAGTATGATGTACCCGAACCATCTGGTTTAGTATTCCAACCCGCAAAGGCCTTTCCGCTGTTATCGACCACGACGTTTTTAGCCGGTTGAACGAATGCTTTCGCGTATATTGAATATGTGTCCTCATCGGACGGCGGTTCAATATTGCCGGAGTTAGCATTATATATTAACTGATATCCATCTGTCTTCCACCGTGCGTATAAGTCTAGTACTTTGCTGTTTGGCGCAGACCCATCACTCAATACATCGTTAAAAGCAGTGCCTGCAGCAGGCGGGTAGGGACTACCGTCGGTGGATAATCTCCAACCGTCAAAAACGCCTTTGTTATCAAAAAATGTTCCTATTTCTTCTTGCTTATACGGAGATAAATTAGGGTAATTGCTATAATTTTGATGCGAGACAAAAGGAGAGTCTGAAAGTGAAATCGGGGAACCTCGCGGAGTATCTCTAAATATTATCTGATATTCATCCGCTTTCCACTGTGCATATAAAACAATGGACACACTGCCATTTACTGAGCCGCTTGGCGTAATAACTAATGGCTTCGTGAAATCATATGTAATAAAGCCGTTGTCACTGCCTTTATATACCCATTTATCAAAGCTGTAGTAAGTCTTTTCAGGATCCTGAGGTTTTGGCCATGTGTATGAATAAAATGTGTCATTGATAAATGTATCTGTATCTGCACTGACTTTGATACGCGCTATTTCCGTTCCGCCATCGGTATTATATGACACAAACAAAAACGGAGTATATAATGGAACTAATCTTAGATTCTTTGTAACTTTGGTTGGTTGTGTGTCAGTACTAAATGAAAATTTTGTTTTACTCGTATCATTAATGTCATACCAGTATTTTATATCAATGCCTGCTAGTGTCGCATCGCTTACGTAATAATTAAGAGTTTCGAGCATTGTTGAGTCATTAATTGTGCCGCTTGGAGCAACAAGGAGATTATCTATAATTTTACCATCATAACCAATGAAAGTCACAAGGTATTGCTCACTGAATTTTGCATAGAGTATTTTGTTTGCTGTGAGTTCGGTATTAAAATTGAAAGGTTGTGAGTCGCCTAAATCACTGTACCAGCCTAAAAAAGATAATTTTCCGTCGGGTAATGGCGGTTGTGATTCCGGTTGAGCCACT
>JAITEC010000141.1 GCA_031282225.1 Oscillospiraceae bacterium
AAATTGGTTCGCTGTTGGTTTACCAAGGCTTGGAGTTTGTTCATATCGGCGTAGAGCAGTTTCCCTTGGTTTATCCAGTTCAGCCATTTCGCGGCGTCCTTGTAAAACAGCGTCCGAATGCCGGTTATATCCGCGCCATCGCCGCGAAAACTCACGCCGACAAGCAGGTTTTTCTCACCCCGGCTCAAGTCAACGATAACGTTTTGCGCCTTGTTCCCGTCGCCGTAGCTGAATGCCGCGATGGGTTCTTGCAACGCGAGCACGAGTCCTTTCAAATCGCTCGCGGCGTAGTCGTGCTTGCCCATCTTTCTGTCCAGTACGCTGCTCGCCAGTTCAATGGGACGGGCGGGGAATCCTGTGCGTGACAGTATCTTTGACGGTTTGCCGAGCGCGAACACGTGCTCTTCGCCTGTTTCCGCGTACTGGTCGAGCTCCTCGTCGAACCTGTCGCTTATGGACTGTATGCCTCCCGCGCGCTCGGCGGGTGAGCCTTTGGCCGTGGGGGCGGCCGCCCAGTGGCCGGAGTTGATCGCCGCGACAGCGCCGCTGTCCGGGACGTCGAGCGGTTTGGTGGTCGCCTCGTCGGCGTTATACGCGCGCACGGCGGCGTCGATCGTCGCGGCCAACGTGGGTTCCTGACCGGGCACGAGGGACATTTGGTTGGGGTCGTAGGCGCCCGCAGCGTCCACGTAGTGGCCCAGGAAGCGCGTGGCGGCCTTCTCACTCGTCAGATGTTCCATTATGGCGGCGAGTGCGACCTGCTCATCGGAGTACTGCCGGAGCAACTTGCCCTGCGCCGCGTACTGCGCGACGGTGCGGGGGTTGGCCGGATCGGGCTCGGTGCGCAGCGACTGGTATAGGTCGAGTGCGCCCATCAGGGCACCGATGATGTCGTTGTCGGCGGCGAGCCCGTCTTCGCGCGCCGTAGCGTAGTCTGCGAACTTGGGCGCGGCGAGCACGAGCGCGTTGACTACGCGCTTCGCCGCGAGGCTGTCCCTGTCCTCGGCGAGCCGCGCCGTCAGGTCGGGGTCGCCGTACACGTGCTGGAACACGGCGTTACGCACCCGCAGTTCACCGGCGTCGGACAGCCTGCCGTCGCGCGTGAGCATGGCGTTCCGCTCGCCCTCCGGCACGCCGGACGCGAACGCCTGCACGAAGGCGCCGTTCCCCGCGCCCGTCAGCGGCGAGCCGGGGTCTATCAGCCGCAACAGCCCTTCCCGCTCCAGCATGGCGGCGTCGGACGCCGCCTGTTCCCGCGCGCCCAGCGCCTGTGTGCCGCTCGCGTTCATGATGGGCGCGAGCCGTTCCGCCTCCTCCATGGGCACGTCTATCTTGCGCACGAGTATCCCGTCTTCCGGGATGGAGAAGGGGTCGAGCCCGTATTCGCCCGCGTGTTCCACGAGGTAATCGTGGTAGGCGCCGAGTCTGCCCTTGGCGGCGGCCTGCGCGAGACCCATGACGCGCCCGTTGCCGGAGAGCACCAGAGTGTCCCCGAGCACTATGGGCGGCCCGCTGGCCGCGTCCGTGCCGCGCGCCACGAGCCGCTCGGGGTCGGGCGACTGAGATATGCCGTTTATCTGAGCCACGGCGGACGCCGAGGACCGGTCGCGGTTCTGCAGCCGCTGCGGGTAGCCCGGGTTGCGCGCGGTGGCCGCGCCGTCGAACGTGTCCGACGTGACGAGCTCGCCCACGGGCACCACTTCGTATCGCCCGTCCAGTTTCGTGCCGTCGGAGGCGACGATGCGCGCGTGGCCGCCGGGCGCGCGCGCCGGTTCTTGCGTACCGGAGCCGTTTTCCGCGCGCGGCGGGATCTGCTCGGCAGGGGGCGCGGGTCGCGCGTCCGGGGGTGTCTCCTCCGCCTCCACTTCCACGGACGCGAACGGTTCGAGGGCACCGTCAGATGGGACGGCGCCTGATTCCGCGCGCGCCAAGAAGTCCATCGTGTCCAGCGCCTCGCGGTGCGCGGCGGCGGCGGACTTTGCCATCGCCGCGAGCTTTTTCTCCCCCTGGTCGCCGCTCCCGCCGTCGTCGAAGCTCACCAGTTTGTCCCTGTAGTCCCGCGCGCGCCTCCTCTGCCACTCGTCCTTTGTCGCCCTGTGCTGCGCCAGCGCGTCGGCGAAGCCCTCGGCCTGTTCCAGCGCGTACTCAACGAGCCTCTTTGCCTCTTCCAGCGTCAGCGCCCCGTTGTTGGCTATCCCTGCCCACGCGTTGTCGAACATCTCCCTCGCCCTATCCGTCAGCGCATCCGCGCGCCCCTCCGGGTACGCGTCCAGCAGCTGCGTGTACAGCGAGTCCGACGCGGAGTACTTCGCCGCGCTCTCGCGCACCGTCCGCCCGCGCAAACGCCTGCCCATGAAGGCGTCTGACGCACCGCGCACGACCGCGCCGCTGTCTCTTGCCAAACTTGCTGTGCCGCTCTCAAAGCGCACCGAATCCGTCAGGACGCCGGTCTCCACGAGGTTGCGCATATTGTCGGCGTTGCGCCCGTCGAACGACACAGCGAACGCGTACGGCGCCCCGAACTCGCGCGCTCTGCCCCTTATATAATCCGTCGCGCCGTCAACATTTCCAAACAGCCCCGACGGGACTTCCTGTATCGCCGTGACGCGCCCGGGCGCATCCGTATATATTAGCGCCGCGTTATCGGCCTGGTCTTTCAGTGATTCCGCGATCCACGCGAGGGAATGTGAGGAATCTATCTTTGTCCCCAACAGCGGGTGTCCGTCGAAACTGCGCGGCTCTTCCGCGCCGAAGTCGGCGGCGCGCGTCGAAATCTCTATATCCGCCCCGCTCCCGTTTTCGGGTATATACGATAACAGCGCATATTCGTTCGTATCAATAATGACATGCCCTTTGAACCCCGGCACCTTGCGGGCGAATGTCGACGTTATCCGCATGTCGGGGGTGCTCGGACCAACGCTGCCCGATGGGTGGTTATGCAACATCCAATAGCCATCCGCGCCCAGGCGCGCCATGCGGTCGCCGATCCTATAGAAGCTCTCCGGCCCCGAGTCCGCGGGACTCTTGGCCCCTCTTGGCGCAAACACCGAGGACACGCCCGGCACACGCGAGGTTACGCCCTCGTGCCCGACGACCGTGTCGCCCTTAGTATAGAATATCCGGAACGTCTCGAACTTCGGGTTCCGGTATATCTGCGCCAGCGCCGCGAGGTCGCGCGGCCCCGTGACGACGCTGCCCCGCAAATCGGCGCGCCCCTCCGTAATCAGCTCGTTGATCGCCGACGCGATGACGCGCGTACCGCCGTTTAATCCCCGCGAAGCCCCCCGTACAGGAGTACCGGTTTTGTCCTGTGTTCCACCGTTATCTCGCCCGTCTCCGTTTTCATCGAACAGACTGCCGTAGTAATCGAGACCCACATCGGAGGATACCAGTCCCCCCCGACCATCATCGGTGAGTCCGTCGAATGCGGATCGTATGGCCACTCTTGCTTCATCTGTTGTAATCCCCTCTCTGTGCCGCGCCGCGAGACGGTCAATGTTTTCGTCAACAGCCCGGCGTATCGCGTCGTACTC
>JAITEC010000153.1 GCA_031282225.1 Oscillospiraceae bacterium
TTCGCAAAGTTTGAATTTATAATTTCTGCATGTGTTTCTGTATTATCTTTATTCGTTTATGCTTCATATAAGCAGGTTCCACAGTTCCGTGCGTACCGGATATCATCATATAAACCTAACGGGTTAAAGTAATGGGGCAAGCAAGGCAGGGTGCGCGCACCCTGCCCCTCAACTTTGGCAGTTTACTAGTAAAACAAAGTTGGTCTAAGGGGCATAATATTCCAAAAGACAAGATGCTTTATCGCGACCCTGCCTATCTGATTTGCTCAGATATGACCATGTCATTGGAGAGCCTGCTGCAAGCATATTTGTGGCGCTGGGAAATCGAAGTCAATTTCAAAGAAGAAAAGACAGTCTTGGGCGTAGGCGAGGCGCAAGTCCGCAAAGAGGAATCGGTCAGGAGCGCCCCTGCCTTCTACGTGGCATGCTACGCGTTACTGCTGTTGTCGTCGCACGCGGTGAAAGCAACCCACACCGACATCCCCGCGCCGCTGTGGTATCCTCACAAGCCAAGTAGACGATGTTCGCTGCAAAACTTGATTTCGCTGTTTCGCGCCCAAACCTGGAATATCCACCCGATGTTTAATAAAAGTGGCTTCGTGCCGCCTTCCCGTGTCTCGCAATCCCGCTTTTTTTCTCTGCATGCCAGTGATTCCGCGGTTTGTTATGCCTCAAAATGACCAAAGTTGAGGTAAGGGCTGACGCTTCGCATCAGCCCTTACCTTCACATCGGCCTTTACTTCATTCGTTGTGCCAGGGAGCCGCCCGGCCCCATTTACTTGCTTACTATTGCCTCTAGTTCTATCTCTACCAGCTGCGATGGGCGGTTGAGTGCCGCTATGCCCACGGCGGTGAACAGCGGGCGCACATCTGAAAATATCTCGGAATACGCGCGGCTGATCTCCGCTCCTTTCGACATATCCGTGGTATAGGCCTTCACGGCGAAGACATCGCCCGCCTTCGCGCCCGCCTGCTCAAGGAGCCGGACCTGTTTCTCCAGCACATATTTCGTCTGCTCGTAAGCGCTGCCCTCCCCGTACACAGACCCGTCAGGCTGCACGGAAGTAGTGCCACCGATTTTTACATAATCTCCGATTTTTACCATGCGAGAGTAGCCCACTTTTTCCTCAAGCGGCGCTCCCGACGAATAATTCGTTCTTTCCAGTCCCATATTCCCACTTCCTCACTTAAATTTTCGCCTTGAACCTGTCATATGCAAACGCACTGACATCCAAGGTCGTCGTCTCACCTGCCGCAAGTTCCGCCAGCAGCATGCCCGCCACCGGCGATATGCCAAACCCGTGTCCCGAGAACGCGCATCCAAACACAAAACCCGGCACCTCGTCCGTGAGTCCGATGACGGGCACATGATCGGCGCATTCGTCTATCCAGCCCGCCCATGTGCGAACAATCTTCGCCTCGCTCAGCGCCGGAAAATACCCCAGTACAGCGCGACACATGCTCGGCGCCGTTATGCTGCTGGACACAGGCGTACCGTTATTCCTGTTGTACGCCTCATAGCCGGACGAACCTCCAAACACAAATGAGCCGTGCGAACTCTGGTGACCGTAAAAGTCAGCCATGGCCGTACCGAGCATCTGATAGAACATTGGCGGCATTTCCTCCGTCACCAGCACCTCCATAAGCAGGGGCGACATCGGCACAAAGAATCCCAAGCTGGCAAGCACCGCGTTGCTATCGTACCCGGCGACAAGCACAACGCTGTCAGCCTCAAATATCTCCCCTGTGGATGACACGACCCTGCGCGCCCTTCCGCGTGATTTTTGTATCGCCGTAACCTCACATCCGGTAATAAAGCGCGCGCCGTTGCGTCTGGCGGCCCGGTAGAACGCCAGCGTAACTAGCATGGGGTTTGCGTGCCCGTCGGTCGGGCACCACGAGGCGCCAATGACCTCGCCGGAGAGGTACGGACAAATCTCCCTGGCCTCCGCCGCGTCTATCATACGCACGTCAAGCCCGCATTCATTGGCATTTTGCGTGAGTCCGCGCAATATCCTCAGATGTTCCTCCGTCTTTCCGAGCCGGAGATTCCCACGCTGATAGTATTCAACATCCATGCCCAGTTCCTCGGAGAGCGAGGGCCAGAGGTTTTTCACCCCGTACATCGCCAGCGGCAGTTCGCGCGGGTCGCGCCCTGACTGTCTCACGCCGCCGCCGTTGCGCGACGAGCCGCCGTTGCCGATATAACCGCTCCTTTCAAGCACAATAACCGACAGCCCTTTTTTTGTGAGGTTATACGCGGCGGCGCTGCCTATCGCTCCCGCTCCGATAATGATCACATCCGCAGTCGTCGCGCTCATACGTCCTCAACCTCCTTTGCGAACACAGACATCTCTATGGGGCGCATGGGCGCTCGCGCCGTCGCCTCGTCGATCTGAGCGATCGGCGTGCCCAGTTCCCGCGCGACTATGGAGCGCACGAGCCTGCCGCATGTCTGCCCCTGACACAGCCCCATCCCGCATCGCAAAAAGCGCCTGACCTCGTGCAAGTTAAACATGCCGTCGTGTACCGCGCGCCTTATCTCCCCCTTGGTTATCTCCTCGCAGCGGCATATGATAAGCCCGTCGTCGTCAGCCGGCATAAACGGCCCCAAATCTCTCGACCTGTCGTTAATCACGACCAAAACGCCGCACCTCCCTTCTCCAGAAGCGCGCCCTGGAACACTGTTCGCCCGGCACTCGGAATGTCAAAAGAAACGTGCGATCAAACGACGGCGACGTGCGCACATCCACTATCTCCGCCTCGCACACCGGCGCACCGCTCCTGTCGAGGGCGACGCCACGTTCCCCTTTTTGGGGTACAGGCAAGAACTCATAAGGCGCCGTTACCGTCGCGAAGCCGCCCCCGACATCTTCGTTCACCAAGAACACCGCCTGCCCCGAACATGACGCGACACACATCCCACAGCCAATGCAGCCGGCCTTCTCATCCACGGCGGGCAGCGATACGATGTTGGTGCCCACCTTTATGCATCCCTTGGGACAGGCGTCCTGGCACGGGTTGCACGGTATATTCTGCGTACACTCGATTACCGGGTGGATACCCGCAACGGACTTGACCCCCGGGTACTTGGTTGCTTCCCCGTCGGCGAGGTACCCGTTGCGGAGCAGACTATCGGAAATGTCGTACCCCTCGTCCGTTTTCACGAAAACCTTGCCCCGGTTCTTTGGCGCGAACATGCCTTCGCGCAAACTTGCCAGCGCCGTCTCCAGTTTGTCCAGCCTCGCCTTCAGTTCCCCTCCGGAGATATACCCGAGTTCAGCCGCAGCCGCCGCGCCCGCGGCACGCCCCTCGATCATGGCCGAACTGGCCTCTTCGATGCCAGAGACATCGCCCGCTGCGTATATTCCCTGTACGGACGTCTTTCCCGTGAACTCGTCGCATACCGGCAGCCGCCCGCCGCCCGGTACTGGCTCATACATCTCGCAGCCGGCCATCAGCAAGAGTCTGGTCGACGGTGATAGACCCGCCGCCACGCATATTGTGTCCGCGTCGAAATGCTTCTGCGTACCGGGCACTATGTTCCACGTCTCATCCACGCGGCCAATGACTACCCCCGTCACACGCGTCTCTCCCTCCGCCTTGACGATGGTGTGGGACAGAAAGAAGGGCACCCCGCAGCGCGCGAGCTTCGCGGCATGAACCCCGTAACCCCCCACGCGCGGCGCGGCATCTACCACCGCCGCCAGTTCGCAGCCTGCCTGGAGCAGCTGGTAGCCAACCACGAGCCCGACATTGCCGCTGCCCAGCATGAGTACGCGCGAACCCGGTCGGACGCGGTTGATGTTCATCATAGTCTGGGCGGCCCCGGCGCCCATTACGCCGGGCAGTGTCCAACCGTCGAAAGCGACCATGTTTTCGGAGGCGCCCGTGGCCACCACTATGGCGTCCGCCCTGTAGTGAGAGACCGCGCCGTCCGTTTCGGCCACAATCTCCCTGTCAAGATACATCCCCGTCACAGGCGAATTGAGATACACTTTTACTCCGAGCCCCTCCGCCTCGCGCAGCAGTCCGGCTCCAATATCGTACCCGCGTATTTTGGCCTTGTGCTCCTTTGAGCCGAAGAACTTGTGTATCTGCTTGAAAAGCTGCCCTCCCGGGCGTGAATTCTCGTCGAACACCGCAACTCCAAGCCCGTGCGCGGCCGCCTCCGCCGCCGCCGACAGCCCTGCAGGTCCGGCGCCCACAACTATCAGGTCATACCTTTTCATCAGTTGCCCTCCCGTCTGCCGCCTCGGGCGCCGCCGATGACCCAAGCTCGCCGCCTCCCGCGCCGTACTGTGTTTTAACGCACATGCCCTCCGCCAGCGGTGTCACGCACGTGCGCACGTTCGGCCTGCCGTCAACAACCATCACGCAGTCGGTGCAGCGCCCAATGGCACAGAAAACTCCGCGCGGCGCGCGATGTTTCTTAGTGTATCTGTGAACCGCGACGCCCGCCGCCCGGAGGGCGGCCGCTATCGGCTCGCCCTCAAATCCGGACATCTCCCCCCCATCGAAATTAAACGTAACGACCCTGCCCCTGTCGGGTCTCCCGAGTATCGGATGATCGGTCAAGCGCATATTACACACATCCCCTCCGGCTCATTGCCCGTCACCTCATCGCCGGCGTATCCCAGAGATTCAGCTTCACGCCGATCCCCTGCCTGACGGCGTTATTGTATACGGTGAGTCCCCACGCGAGATCCTCAACGGGCATGCCGCCCACAGAATTAATGACTATCTGCCCGTCGTACTCCCGCGCCGGCTGCTTGCCATTGATAATATCGCCGAGGTCAATAATATCTTTGCGCTCGATCATCTTGTCGTGCATGAGATCGAAATAGCGCACGCCGATGATGCCGACGGACGCGTAGGCCGGATATGTGTAGTCCTCCGCCCAGCACTCATAGAGTCCGTAGTTCTCAAGGACTTTGCGCGCGCGCTTCGCCAGGAACACATCGTCCACTTTTACGCAGGCGGGCGCCGAGAGCAGCATTCCGGGCTTGAGCCATTTCTCCTCCAGGAACGGGTAGTACTCTATGCCCATGGTACTTGACGTGCCCATCGTCACGATGTCGGCGTCGCTGCACGCCTCCTCCATCGTATCCACAACGGTAATCGTCTTAAACTGCGGATAATTGACGTTCGTGAATTCTATAAAGCTGTCTATCGACTCCTTGCCACGCCCCTTTATCTTTATTGTGTCAAGCGTCGGGCACGCATACACAAACGACGACAGCGAAGTCTTGCTCATCACGCCGGGACCGATGACGCCCAGCACTTTTGAGTTTTTCGGCGCCAGGTAGCGCGCACCGACGCCCGGTACCGCGCCCGTCCTGTAGGCACTCAGGAGATTGGCGGACATGAGCGCAATGGGCGCTCCCGTGTCCTTGTCATTGAGCATGACCATGAGTATTGAGCGCGGCAACCCCTTCAGGCGGTTGTCCGCGTTGGAACCGTACCACTTCATTCCGGCTATGTTGAACTTTCCTCCCAAGTACGCGGGCATAGCCATGAAGCGCCGGTCGGGCCCGTCCACAGGCATATTGGGGAACGGCGACTCTTTTGGGAACGTCACCATCGCGCCGTGGGAATTGCCGTTCTGCCCGGCCATCTTATAGTCGCCGTCGGCGAGGATTTTGAACATCTCCTCCATGCAATCTACACATCCGTTCATGTCGGTGACGCCCGCCTTGATCATGTCCTCCTCATTCAGGTACAGGAAATCGATTCTCGTGTCAGCCATCTTGTTTTACCTCCGTCAAATTAAAAATATAGTTTCTGCGCATCCCCCACCTCACAGCGAGGTCTTGGGCTGCGGAACACCCGTTCTGTCTATGTTCATCTGCCCGATATACGTCGGCTCGAACGGCTTTGCCTTCTGGATGAATTTCACCCACGCGAACGCGTATGCAGCTAGCAATACAAACAGCAGCGCGAACACCTTGAAGATCATGATGCGGCTGTCCGCATCCGAGCTTATATTCCATATCATGTACACATTCCCCACGATACCAACTATCTGCGGTATACCGGCAAACATGAGCTTTTTGTTGCGGTTGGCGTTCGGATACCGCTTACGCAGGACGAGTACGTTTATGTGCGTAAGAATGTACGAGGTCAGCCAGAAGCACGAACCGGCGAGGATGAGATTTATAAGCCCGCTTGAGTTGACATACCCCGTCACTATCATCACCACATCCGCCGCCGCAAGAAGCGCCATCCCCACCCACGGTACATTTTTGCGGTTGAGTTTCCTAAACACGCTCGGCGCCATGCCCTCGTCCGCCATCCCCTGAAGTATCTTCCCCGTAGACGGCATAACCGTGTTCAAGCTGGATACGCTCGCGAGCATGGTGATCACCGCCATCCATATCTGCCCGCCCTTCCCGAGCAGATTTTCTGCGAACACTATGTGCGGCATGTCGGAATCGCGCAGCACCTCAAGATCCACATAATTCGTCATACCCTTTCCCAATACCGACTGAACCACAAACAAAATGAGCAGCGCGAGCATCATGGACAAAGGCACATTACGCTTTGGCCGTCTTAGATCTTTGGCCACCGGAATTATGAACTCAACTCCGATGAAAAGCCAGAACGCT
>JAITEC010000221.1 GCA_031282225.1 Oscillospiraceae bacterium
GGTATGTCGAACGCGTAATCCGGCGACACGGCGAACGTGTCTATCACAGGCAGACATATGCCCCGCTCGTACGCCGATTGAAGCCACACGATTGGGTAGCTTTCCTCAAACCTCAGCACTACAAACTCAGTATTGCCTTCAAGTCCGGGCAAGCCGGACTTGAAGGTCAGGATTTTTGCCTCGTCGATCTCCACCTGCCCAAACCTGAGCGTATCTATCGTCATAATCGCCTTTCCGAGTGATTACACAGCTTCATCTACGCGCCGTCCCGCCCGATACGGCGCCTCGCCTTCTTCAACCGTTATACGGAAATATGGCTTGTCGCGCAAGTATATCTCAATAGAGTACGGCGGGTCTACAGTGAGTTCGGGGATGTACTCCCCCTCCCAGTCGATGTTTATCCTGTAGTTTGACCAGTCTATGTGGATATACCCCGGATCCCACTTGACTTTTGGGCGGTTCGGCGGCACCGTCTTGATCTTGATGTCGCGCTTGGCGGACTGCATCAGCTTGCGCCGAGATATGGCGGCAACACGGCTGCCCTTGCGCGTACCCGGGCGGGCGCGCCGGATCCCGCTGCCTGTTGGCTCGGGTGCGACCCGGTTCTCGTCAGCAAACACGCCTTCGCCGAAGATGTCGTCGATAATGCCGTATGGTTCCCCTAGCCCCTCCTCGTCCGCATACGGGTCGAGATCCATCTCAAACGACGGCGCCTTCCTGTCGATCGTCATCTTGGGGTTTTCCGTTGTGATATCCATGCTCAGCTTGGGCATATCTATTTCGATGTGAGCCGGGGTAACGCTCACGCCTATCGCCGCAAACTGCTGCTCTATCACCAGCCTAGATAAAGCCACGCAACGTCACCTGCCTGTCCAAAGTTGCCCTGCAGAGTCAGCTCAGGAAATCCAACAGCGACATCTGCATTATGCTCGCCCCTGTCTTGAGCGACGCCTCGTACACCATGCGCGCCATCTCATACATCATTATGAGTTCCGCCTCGTCCGCGTCCTCTGCGTCGGACTTCATCTGCGTGTAGTTTAAGTAGTCCTGCTCGTACCGCGACACGAGCATCTCAATGCGGTTCGCCCTGCCTCCAGTCCTCGCCGTGAGCGCCAGTATGTGATCCCGCGCGTCTTGGAGCGGCTTGACGAATTCCGCAATGTCCTCCGCCGTGTTCGTATCGTCCATCATGGCGTTGTAGAAGTCGTCCAACAGATTATATATATTATTTCCGTCTTTGTCAAATAAAGCTATTTCCACCCCGTTGAGCGTCACGTCCATATAAATCCCCGGCCCCATCTCTAGCGTCAGCACGCCGGAGGCGAGCGCGTCTTTCTCTGCCTGGGACAGCGGTACGTCATATTTTGCCGTCAGTGGATTATACCTGCTGAAAGTGACGAGGTCAATGTCGTTGAATTTGAGGTGCTCCCTGGCGACAGTGCCGAAGTCCGCGCCCAAGGCCGCCACATAGGCAGGATCGGTGTTTGACATGATCTGCTTCCAATCTTGTTCGCTGGCCGCAGTCATGTCGGTGCCCGTGAATTGCAGGTGCAAATCCGGATCCACCGATAACGGCGTGCCTGCGAGCGACGCGTTGATCTTCGTTCCCAAATATGCCATTTTCTGCACATCGGTCATTGCAGAAAAATCATCTGTGCCGTTTAACATCAAGTGCTGCTGCGTCCCCACTGTTGCAATCGTAAATGGCGCGACATCCGAATCCGTCCAGCCGTTGTCTGTGATAAGCTGGTCTATGTCCGCATCCGATGCCGAGATGATATCCGTGCCCTTAAACGTCAGGTGCCAGTCGTCGTTGAACGAAAAATCTTCCGTCATTCCGAGGTTGTCGCGCAGCAAGTCCCGCATGAACTGTGTCCTGTCGTCGGCGTCGGCGGAGGCGAGGTCGACGCCTTTGTACGTGAGGTGCTCCGCCTGCCCTACCGTGAACGGCGGTATTACATCCTCAGACGATGTGGACAGACCCGTAGTATTATACGCGCCAAACACGAATCTGTCGCCAAGCGCGCTGTTGAGGGCGTCGAGCATATGCTCCTTCAGCTGCCCTCTCAGCTCCGCCGTGGCCTGCCTGTCCTCGGCGGTCTTGGAGTCTGTCGCGCTGTCGATGCACTCTGTGTACGCGTCCCCCAGTGTGCCGCTCAGCGACATGAGACCATCCTCCGCCTTTGTGAGCCATGTGGTCCCTGTATCCAAGTTGCTGTTGTAATGCTCCAGCAAATGCAAGTTGTACCTGGCGTTCCTGCCGTATATGACGCTTATCGGGTCGTCGCTTATATGCGCGAACTTGCTGTTGTTCGCCAGCTGCGTCTGCAATTTATCTACTTTTTGCAAATTCGTGCCCAAATTGTGCATGAAGTTGTTTACGAGCATAGAACTTGTCACGCGCACGGTTCTCGCCTACCTTCCTACAATGCCCATCTTGTTGATGAGCGTTTCCAGCGCCTCGTCCATCGCAGTTATTACCCGTGACGCGCTCCCATAGGCGTGCTGGTATTTTATGAGGTTTGTCATCTCCTCGTCGAGGCTCACGCCGGAAATTGCCTCCCTCTGGTTTGCCACGGCGAGCGTCTGGACCGACCTGGCGCTCTCGAACCCCTTGCTGGTGTTGAGCGTCACCGCCACATCCGTGACTATGCTGTCCATGAAATCGAACAGCCCTCCTATAGTGACAGGGGGCACGGTATTGACTACAATGTCTTTCTTCGTAATGGCGTCGTACAGCTTTATCATGTTGGCCTGATTGCCCTCGTGCGTAGTTCCCGGCGTGTTATACGACGGATCCGTCGGGTCGGTCACAATCCTCGCGTCCGACGCCGCTATGTTGTAAATGCTGTCGATTATATCCTGATCGAGCTGAAAATTGCCGGCAGTCAACAGCGAAATATCCTCCGAGAGCGTCACTGAGTCTATGGGCACATTGAAAAAATTTCCTCCGGCAACAGAGGCCCCGCCGGGCGAGTTTTCAGACGTGTACCCCGTTTTGTGCACGGAGTTGATCTCCTGCGCTATCGCCCGCGCGAGATTGCTCAGCTGCTCCATGAAGTACGGCACTCCCGGCTTGTCGCCTGCGGCGCTGCTGTACGTCATGTTGTCCCGCATCTCCATCGTGGCAAACATCTGGCCGTCTTTGACGACAAGATCCACCGTCGTGCCCGCCCATCGCGGGACATTTACCGAAGGCAAGAGCGAGTTTTCTACCCCATTGGGTTCCTGGCGGCACTCGAGCGCGTTCACCGTAACGTGATCCACAAGAGTATAGCCGCCTATTGTCAGCTTGAACTTGCCGCCAAACGCCTTGCCGGGATCCGACCCGTACTCTTCGTACTCTATATCCACGATCTCCGAGAGCTTGTCTACGAGCAGATTGCGCTTGTCGCGCAGGTCGTTGGCGGGCTGGTTGTCTATTTCATATGCGAAAATAGTGCGGTTTAGATCCTGTATCTGCCGCGCGATGTCGTTTATGTTCTCCGTGAGCACTTGCACCGTCTTGTCAAGCCCCTGCTGCTGCTGTTCCAATCGACCATACATCAAGTTGAAGTCCGTCACCATCGTCGTGGCAGCCTCGCGCAGGTTCGTGCGGAACGCGCCCGAAGCGGCATCGGTCGTGCTAACGTTGAGGGCGGCAAAAAACTTCTCTATGCTCTCGGTCAGGTTCGCCGTCTCCGCGCCCTCAAACAGACCCTCCACATATGTCAGCGCCTCCGTCCTGGCGCTCCAGTAGGCGAGCGTGGAGCTCTCCGTCCTGTATTGCCTGTCTAGGAACTGGTCGCGTATCTGGTCGAGTATCATCACGTGCGCACCGCCGCCCACCAGCGCCTGGTCCACAGGGCGCAGCAACGTTGGCACCGAGTACGGCTCATATGCCGTGTTCACGAGCCTCTGCCGCGTATACCCCTCCGTGTCCGCGTTTGCCACGTTGTGCGCCGTTACATCGAGCCCCTTCTGGCTGATAAAGAGCCCTGTCTTTGCTATTTCCAGTCCAAAAAATGTCGGACGAACGCTCATACCATAAAACCCTCATCTTTAATTGTGAATTGTGAATTGCCTACACAACGCCCTCAAAAAACCCGGGGCGTGGCGCAAAGCCGGATAACGTCCCGTCCTGGGCGTAGAAACTGTTGATCGCGTCCTCTGGCGGCGCAACGGTCCCGAGCATCGCGTCCGTGTACCTGAGCTGGAGATCCAAGAGCTCTCCGTTCACCCTATTCTCCTCCCTGAGCGACGCCACGGTCTCCAAGAGTTCCCTGGCGATCCGCTTGAGCTCGCGTGCCTCGTCGGGCTCCGCTACGGCTATTATCGCGCTGACTGTCAATTCGCTCTCAGATATGCCCGTGAGCGCCGCGATCTCGGCCGCCAGCTTTGTCCTGTCGCGCTCCGCTGCGGCCGTCTTGGAGATGAGTCCCATCTCACGCGCGTTTATCTCGCCCAACCGTTGCGTGTCACAGGAGATGATGACACGCCGCTTCTCACGCGCGAGCACCAGCAGCGCGCTTTGTGTCTCGCCGTGCCGCGCAAGCAGGGCGCACATATCCTCAAATACCCGCCTCAAAACTAAATGCCGCAGACTATCCGCTCCGCCACGCGGATGCTATCCACCCTGTACTCGCCGCGCCGCACGGCAAGACCCACCTCGCGCACGCGCGCGGACTCCTCCTCGGTTCGCGTGTCTATGGACTCCCGCGCCTGCGCCAAGGCTTTTGAGAAACTCAGCGCGTCCTCGGAGAACGAGACGTTATCATGCCCCAGCGAAACGGCGCTGATGCCGTGCGACCGCGCGGCACCGGCCGTATAGCGGCTGAACAGGTCTCTGTTCGTCACGGGACTGACGTTGATCTTCATAATACATCCATTCCTTTCTTCACTATCCCCCACGTCTGCCTACTTGTCTTTTTTTCTCTGGCCGCGCCCTGTGTGCATTTTTGCCATCCTCACAGGCGGCAAGGCCGGCACTAGGCGCATACCCTTCTTCTTCCCTATATTCAATGGCGGCGACAGATTGTCTATCTTCTCCACGAACTTGTTCTTGCACTCCTCGCAGACTTTTCCCGTATTTATCGGCTTCCCGCACAGGCTGCAACGGAGCGTCCCGCCGCTGGGGTCTTCCACCGATATCCTGCCCTCGCGCAGCAAGTGCAATACCGTGGCGCGCGAAACGCGAGTATTGTCTACAATGCCCCGTATTGTCCTATCGTGCGCTTCGTTGTCAAGATAATCGCGCACTACGGTGAGGTCTCGCTCAACTTGATCCAGGCAGTCGGCGCATATCTTCCCCCCACCGCCGCGAAACGGCCTACGGCATATCTTGCACTGCGTAACGGGCGCTTCCGGCACAATCCCCGCCATGGCTTACCTTCTCAGGTTGTTGGCGAGCTGTTCCATGTCGTCCGCCGTCCGCAGCGCCCTGCTGGCGAGCGAAAACGCCCTCTGTGAGCGTATCATGAGCGTCATCTCGCGCGCCATGTCCACGTTTGAGTTCTCCAATGACCCCTGCAGGACTCGCGCCCCGTCCACGGCGAACATCTCGTCCGATATATCGGTCTCCACATAATTCCCCCCGCCTACCGAGTCGAGACCCAACACATTGCGGAAGCTGAACACGCCAAGGCGCGCCGTATCCCCGTATACCTGCCCATCCTCGGCCTGGAACGAGAGCGTGCCGTCCTCCGCCGCCGCAACGGCCTGCGTGCCGAACGGCACGGTTATGGCGTTTCCGTCCGCGTCGCTGACAAAGTATCCGTCGGAATTCACCATGCGCAGCTGCCCTTCTATATCCGTAATATAGAAGTTGCCCCCCCTCGTGTAGAACTTCTCGCCATCGGGATCCGTCAGCTCAAAATACCCCTCGCCCTCTATTGCGAAATCGAACTGGCCGCCTGTCTCGGTAAAACTGCCCTGCCTGCGCTCGCGCGTTATTGCCGCCGTCGCCACGCCGTGCCCTTTCTGCTGGTTCCCCTCTGGCGTACGCGGCGCGGCCGGCACTATGCCGGCCGTATACAGCGCCTCCTTGAAATCAAGGCGCGAGGCGCGGAACCCAACAGTATTCGTGTTCGCAATATTGTCGGCTATCGTGTCGAGCCTGCGCTGCTGGTTCGTGAGCCCGGTCGCGGCTATCATTACGGCTTCATACATTGCTCTCGGCGCCCCCCTACCTAATTCTGCCTATGTCGTTGACCGCCTTGCCTACGATCTCGTCTATCATTGTGAGCATTCGCTGGTTTGTCTCATACGCGCGGTAGACGCTTATCATATCCACCATCTCGCGCCCGACATCGACGTTTGAATTCTCCAAGAACTTCTGTTTTACCTCGTAAGCGCCCGTTACGGCGGCAGGCCCGTCAGCCGAGAAGAAGAGGTTGCCCCCCTGCTTGCGGAGCGCGTTGTTGTCCTCAAAGGACACTACGCGCAGCGTGTCTGAATACTGCCCGTTTACGTATACGCCGCCCGCGCTGTCCACGGAAAACGTGCCGCTCCCCACGTATATTCGCCCGTTTTCACCCATTACGTAATTTCCCTCCGCGTCGATGAGGTAATTCGCCCCGTCCACCAGGAACGCTCCCGCGCGGCTGTACCGCTCGCCGTCCGGAGTCTCCAGCACAAAAAACACGTCGCCTACGAGCGCCATGTCCGTGTCGCGCCCCGTTTCCTCAAAGGCTCCCGTGGAGTAGTCTATATATATCTGGTCTATCTGTGTGCCGTAGTTCATGGGACCCACGAGCGGGGCGCTCGCCACGCGCCGCGCCGATACTATCTCCGCGCGCCCTATAGCGTCATCGTCGTCGTCGTTCATGCGCTGCAGCATTACGGCGTCGAACGTATGCGACACGAGGTTTTCCTTTTTATACCCCGTTGTGTCTACATTCGTTATATTGTTCGTTATGGTCTCCATCATCCTGCGCTGGAGCATCATGCCCGTTCCCGCTATATACTGCCCTCGAACCATCCCGCAAAACACCCGGCCTTTCCTCGAATAATTTAATTATCGGCACATAACGCCCCTAACTTTATACCGCCGGGCTGCCAGCGCTGAAATTTATAGCACCTAATATGCACAATAAGCGCCATTGGCCCGCTCACATCTGCCGCGCGGCGGGAATACAATACTATTACTTCTACGACTATTTTTTAGGAGGACCCACATGAAATTTACGGTTATCGG
>JAITEC010000088.1 GCA_031282225.1 Oscillospiraceae bacterium
TTGTTCGTGATGATAACTTGGTTGTGTTCTTTTACCTGCTTCACGAGCTCGGGATAATTGTTGCGAAGCTCGCGGCACGGTCTGGCGATGATTTTATACATAATGAAACGCTCCTTATAATCAAGTGTTGTATACATATTGTATCACAAACGGGCGACAATATCAACGCTGCAATAACAAACGATAAAGCCTCGCCTGCGGCAAGCATATCAATCACATACCCGAGCCTCGATAAATCCTTGTGCTGCCTATCCCAGCAAAATCCTTGCGTTTTGCGCTCGCTCGCGATATAATATAAAAGTTATGGGCGACATAATTATTGTTTGCGGGAGGGTGCGACGTGAGGTTTATCGACGCGGCATCGGAAGATGCGAGGATACAAAACAGCAGGAATTACCCGTGGAAGACACCGCCACCGCCTATACCTGAGGAGAAGATAGCGGAAAGCGTACAGGCGGATGTAATAATCGTGGGGGGCGGGATATCCGGACTCGCGGCGGGGGCTCGGCTCACTCAGCTGGGAATAAAGACCATCGTGTTGGAGAAGAGCCGCGGGCTTGTCGCGCACGGGGCGCACGTGGCGTCCGTGGGGTCTGACATACAGCGGCAAAACGGCGTTTTCATAGACAAGGCGCAGTTCGCGCGCGACTGGATGCGGATATGCGGGAGCCGCGTCAACGAGGATCTGCTGTGGCTGTACATAAACCGCAGCGAGGAGGCGTTCAATTGGCTGCTCGGAATGGGCGGCGACAACGTGTATCCCGTGCTGTTCGGAGGCAACTACAGGGGGCCGGACTTCACGGAGTACGCGGGCACGCATATCGTCCAGAACGCCGAAAACAGCAAGTACCGCATGTTCGGCGCGCTCTTGGTGTGCGAGATACTCGAGGACGCCATGCGCTCCGGCGGGGGCGAAATATTGCGCGAGACGCGCGCCGAACAGCTGGAAAAACGTGACGGCCGCGTGAGTGCCGTAATAGCCCGCGGCGCGGACGGCGAGTACCGCCGCTATTCGGGCACATGCGGCATCGTGCTCGCGACAGGCGACATAGGCGCGGACCGCGACATGCTGGAACACTTCGCGCCTATCGGGCTCCTGCCGAAGCACAACGGGTACTATCCGCCCGGGCTCAATACCGGCGACGGGCACAAGATGGGCTACTGGGCCGGAGGGGCGTTCGAGCCGGCGCCGTGGGCGGTGTCGCTCCACCTCATTGCGTACGCCATGTACTGTTTCTTCTTCCTGCACGTGAACAAACAGGGCCGTCGGTATATGAACGAGGACACGTGGGTGCAGGCGAAATCGATAAGGACGCTTATGCAGCCCGATGGGTCGTGGGCGTTTTCCGTGTTCGACTCCAAGTGGTACGAGGAGGTCGCCAGACTCGCTCCCATTGCGGGCGGGCAGTTCACAGATTCGCTCATGGCGATATACGGGCGCACGTGGGAGGAAGACGGCGAGTCCGTGCGGCAGGGCATTGAGCGGTACCTGCAAAACGGGCTGTGCCTCAAAGCGGATTCCATAGAGGAACTCGCGCGCGCCATGGAAGTCCCGGAGGACGCCCTGGCCGCCACAGTTGCCAGGTACAACCAATTGCACAGGCTCGGCAACGACGACGACTACGGCAAGCGCGCCGCGCTGCTCACGAGCATAGACAAGCCCCCGTATTACGCGCTGAAATGGGGCCCCTCGCTGCTTAACGTATTCGGCGGGTTCCTGACAGACACCAAGCTGCGCGTGCTCGACGAAACACACGCGCCCGTTCCCGGACTGTACGCGACAGGCATGATTGCCGGCGGGCTGTACGGCGTGGATTACCCGCTGCTCTTCAACGGCAACAGCAACGGTCGCTGCCTCACATGGGGACTAATTTTGGCCGACTCCATAGCGGAAGACAAAAACCGGTAGGGGAGAGAGCGCATGTTCTGCACAAATTGCGGACAGCCTATCGAAGGCGGCGCCGCGTTTTGCCCGAGTTGCGGTGCCTGGGCGGGCGACGCGGGCTCGCCCCCGCAATCGTACACGCAATCGTATACGCAGCCGTATACGCAGGCGGCAGCGCCCGCGCCGGGGGCGCGCCGCGCGAAAAAAGCTAAAAGGGCGAATACGGGGTTCAGGGCGCGGTTTGCCGTCATACCGGCAGGCGCGCTTATAGCGCTCGCGGCCATTTTTTTCGGGGGCAGGGCGCTGCTGGGAGTTATAAGGTATAACTCGGCAATGTCCGGCGCCGCCGCCGCCGCGTCGGGCGGGGACTACGCGGGCGCCGTGGAACTGTACCGCTCCGCGCTCAATATAAGGCAGGGCGACGGCAGGGCGGCGCGCGCGCTGACGGACTCCCAGGAAAAAGCGATCCGCGACAACATATCCGAAGTCCAGGCGCTTTTGAACGACGGACAGTACGACAAGGCATACAAACTGGGGCGCGAGCTGCCGATAATCGAAGGCGACGACGCATACGACTGGCACGCCGGCTATTTGGAATGCCTAAAAGCGCGCCCGCGCATCGAAACTGTGGATCCGGCGTATTTCCCGGTGGTGAGCGTGACAGTGGCATATACAGGTGGCGCCGAACTCGAAGGCGCTTCGATCGGCGTTGCCGAGGACGGCTCGCAGGCGCAGGTGGTTAGCGCGGAAATTGCCGGCGGCACGGCGCGGATAGCTTTTGCGGCGCGCGACACGGACATAGAGGCGGAAAACAGGGAGATTGCCGTATCTATAATTACGGAAGACCTGGTGATACCGATATACGGGAGCTATGCGACGCCCGCGTTCGCGGACGCCGCGCTCACGCTAGTGACAACGGACATAAGCGAATACCCCACCGTAAGGGCGTACTTCAAAGTGGAGGACCGGGATACGGGCGAGCGCGTGAGGAACCTGCTGATATCTTCGTTCGAGATAAGCGAGAGCGTCGCCGGGGGAGCGTACCTCGCCAGGGAAGTGAAGTCCGCCAAATCGCTGCTAGACGCCGGGGACGGAGATGCGGGCGCGGGCATCAATATAGGCCTCATTGCGGACAAGAGCGACAGCATAAGCGCGGCCGACATGGCGAAAATCAAACAAGTCATGGCGCAGTTCGCAGACGGGCTGCAGTATAAACAGGGAGACAAGGCCGAAGTCCTCGCGTTCGACTCCATCGTGCAGCAGATGTGTACCTACACAAACAATGTGGATCTATTGAAGAACGGAATAGGTAACATGGCGACCGACGGCATGA
>JAITEC010000091.1 GCA_031282225.1 Oscillospiraceae bacterium
AACGGCGAGCAGGCGTCGCTCCACACCGGCTATCTCTACGAGATGAAGTCCATAGAGGAAGTGCGCGACGCCGTGTATAAGATGGGCTCGCACATTATGAAGCTGTTTTTGTCCATCAACAACTACGCGGACTACATCGGCCGGTACACGACCACGCAGGCGCCGCTGTCGATATCAATGGAAGGCTGTATGGAAAAGGGCGTGGACGCGGCGCACGGCGGCTGCAAATACAACTCATGGGGCGGCACGGCCACGGGGCTCGCCACGCTCGCCGACTCGCTCGCCACGATAAAATACATTGTGTTTGACAAGAAGATAGTCTCAGGCAGGGAACTGCTCGACGCCGTCCTGGCGAACTGGGAGGGACACGAGCCGCTGCGCCAGCGCATACTCAACGAGGTTCCGCACTACGGAAACGCCGACCCGTACGCCGACGACGAGCTGAGATGGTGCGCCGATATGTATTATGAGATTTGCCAGCAGTGCTATAACACGCGCGGCGGCAAGTACAAGTCCGGGCTGTACGGCGCGTCCGACCACGTCAAGCAGGGGCACAACACATGGGCCACGCCCGACGGCCGCCGCGCCGACGAGCCCATAGCCGACGCCATGAGTCCCTCGCAGAGCCGCGACACGAACGGCCCGACGGCCGTCTTCGCGTCGTCGTGCTGCTTCGACCACCACCACTATCTGGGCGGCATAGCGCTGAACCTGCGCATGCACCCGACCGTCCTGAGCCGCGACGACGGCATAGGCAAGCTGCGCGACATGACAAAGGCGTACTTCGACAACGGCGGCATGGAGGTGCAGTACAACGTGGTGGACACCGAGACGCTTCGCCGCGCGCAAGTGGAGCCCACGCAGTACCGCGACCTCGTCGTGCGCATCGCGGGATACTCCGCGTATTTCGTGGAACTCGGGCACGATCTGCAAAACGACATAATCGCCCGAAACGAGAACAGGATATAGCGCTGTCATAATAATAATGGGAAACGAGGAGCTGCCACGCGAAAAACTCAACAACAGGGGCGCCGGAGCACTTTCTGATATAGAACTGCTCCAAGCTGTGATAGGCAGCGGAGGCAAAAATAACGATTTCAAGCAAATCGCCAAAAATCTCAACGCGACGATACAGAAAATCGGCGCGGAGAAATTGACTATCGACGATGTCAAGGCGATAAAGGGCATCGGCGACGCCAAAGCCACCGTCGTCTTCGCAGCGTTGGAGTTTTGGCGCAGGAAATTCACAAAACCCACCCGCCCCCTAATCGATACGGCAGAAAAAGCTGCGGAACAGTTTGGCTTCATCACGCACAAGAGGCAGGAATACCTCGCGATGCTCACGCTCGACGGGGCGAGGCGCCTTATAGCCGTCCGCGTTATCACGGTAGGCACGCTCACGGCTTCGCTTGTGCACCCTCGCGAGGTATTTGCCCCGGCAATTGAGGACAGGGCGGCGTCTATTATCATAGCGCACAATCACCCGAGCGGTTCTCTCCATATAAGCGGCAGTGACCGGGAGACGACCGCGCGGATACGAGAGGCGGGAGAACTGCTCGGGATACGGCTCGACGACCACCTTATTGTCACTGTTGACGGTTTTGCGAGCGCGATGTGATATTCGGGGAGGGGTTCATAAAATGATTTTCTACTTCACCGCGACAGGAAATTCAAAATACGCCGCCGAAAAGCTGGCGGAGGCGACAGGCGACCGCACTGTGGATATAGGCGCGGCGTGGAAGAGCGGCGCATTCGTGCATGACATGACCGGCGACGAACGCCTGGGGTTTGTAGTGCCGGTCTTTGCCGGCACGCTTCCCGGGATAGTCGGCCTGTTTCTTGAAAAGCTGGAACTTAAAGGGTACGCGCGGCAGTACACATACGGCGTATTTACATGCGGCGCGAGCAGCGAATTTGAGTCCGCCGCCTTGGGCGCGGCGCTGGCCGCGAAGTCGATAGGGTACAATGGCTCGTATGACCTCGTCATGCCGGATAATTTTATAGTGTGGTCCGACATCCCCCCAAAGGCCCGGCTCAACGCCATCCTCGCGGGCGCCGACCGGGCGCTTGAGCGCATCATAACGTCGGTGAAAGCGAAAGCGGACGGGAAGATAGACTCCTCCGCGCCCCGTATGCCGTTCTTCCCGAATCAGGATGTCAGCACGTCCGGCGGCACGAGCAAATTGTATGCCGACGGCAAGTGTACGGCCTGCGGACTGTGCCGCGCCATATGCCCAATGGGCACCATAAAGCCGGGCGCGGACGGCAAGCCCGTTTGGGAGGGCTCTTGCACAATGTGCCTCGCGTGCCTGCACAGGTGTCCCGCGCGCGCCATAGAGCACGGCGGCGACACGCTGAACAAAACCCGTTACGTCAATCCCAACGTCGCTCTATGAGGTTGACAAAAGGATCCGCGGCGTGGTACAATCTGCGCATACGGCCTGTGCCATGCCGTGATGGATACGGAGGAGTCGCGTAGTTTGGCCGAGCGCGCGCGATTGGAAATCGCGTAGGGGTCAAAAGCCCCTCAGGAGTTCAAATCTCCTCTCCTCCGCCAAGAAGTGGACAGATACGGAGCTCCGCCCGGGCGCGGTCATTGCCGGGGAGGTGCCCGTATTTGTGCACAAATTTGGTTGGGGTGTAGAGGTACGTGTTATGGGCGATATATCGGGCGGCGGCGGACGGGGCGGCCTCATAGCTTTCGAGGGCATCGACGGCTCGGGCAAAAGTACGCAGGTCAAGCGCCTTGTGGGGCGGTTGCACTCGCTGGGAGTCAGCTGCTATGAGACCCGCGAACCGACGGATTCGCCGATAGGCGCCCTGATCCACCAAATGATGACAGGAAGGATCAGCGGCGATGACAGGGTGATAGCAAGCCTTTTTATTGCCGACAGGCTCGACCATCTGCTCAATGAGACCGACGGGATCCTGCGCATGGTCGAAAATGGCATATCTGTCGTAACGGATAGATATTACTTTTCTTCATATGCATATAACAGCACAAATCTTGATATGGACTGGGTCATTCACGGCAACGCGATAAGCGCCGGTATTTTAAGGCCGTCAGTGACCGTGTTTTTGGATGTGCCTGTTAAAATAGCCCTCGAGCGAATAAGCCGCGAGCGCTTCCGGGCGGAACTATATGAAACGGAAGAGCGCTTGGGTGCCGTGCGTGCTAAATATTTTGAGGCATTTGAAAAACTGGAGGGCATTGAAAATACGGCCGTAATAGACGCCGATGCCGATGTCCGCACCGTTGAGTCAAGGATATGGGAGGCCGTATCGGGGCATTTCGCGCCATAGGGAGGCGCTTGGAATTAAGCAGCCGAGGGCATTGGGGGATATGAGGGTGCGTCTGGGACATGTCGATTGACGGCAAATACTTAGCGGGGGCAATAGCGAAACTTGGCGCGATGAGGGACAGGGCGGCGCACGAATACGCAGGCAAATTGGAGAGGGCTTTCGCAAAGAGCGGGCGCCTGCGCGAACTTGACGCGCAAATCCGCGCCGCCTCGGCGGGCGCCATTGAGGCGGCGCTGCGCTCCGGGGGCGGGGCATATGAGGCCGTGGTTGAGTTAGGCGCGCGCAACCTTGAGCTCCAGCGCGAGCTTGGCGACGAGCTCCGACGCCACGGGTTCCCGCGCGACTATCTTGACGAGCGCCCCATGTGCGCAAAGTGCGGCGACAGGGGATATATCGGAGCGGAGATGTGCTCGTGTTTGACAGCGCTCTATATGGAGCAGCAGCGCGCGTCGTTGTCGAGCCTGCTGCGACTGGACGATGAGTCTTTCGAGACATTTGACCTCGGCTGGTACGACGATAAGCCCGACTCGCATACCGGCGTGTCGCCGCGAAGGAGCATGGAGATGATCTATGAGATATGCGTGAATTACGCGCGGAAATTCGGTGCGCGCTCAATGAACCTGTTCTTCACGGGCGCGCCAGGGCTGGGGAAGACATTCCTGTCGGCTTGTATTGCGCGAGTAGTCTCCGAGAGCGGCTACAGCGTCGTCTATGACACGGCGAACGAGATTTTCGCGCGATTCGAGGACCGGAAGTTCAATAAATCCGGCTGGCAGGACGGATCCATAGCAGAGATAGGCAGATATAACGGATGCGACTTGCTCATCATGGATGACCTCGGCGCGGAGATGACGACATCGTTTACGGTCAGCGCGCTCCACGAACTAATAAACACGCGCCTCGCGGGCAACAAAAAAACCGTGATAAACTCAAATCTGTCGCTTGACGAGGTGAGAGAGAGATATTCATCGGCAATAGCCTCGCGGTTGGAGGGCGAATACCAGGCGCTCCGCTTCTACGGGGACGATATACGGATTAAAAAGAAAATGGTATAGGGCGCGCTGTGCCGCCTGAACAATCGGAGCGCGCCACCGTTAGCGTATGCGCTCCCAGTATGCCCTCGCCGACTGTTCCGCCTTGTTGTCGCCGTACTCGTAGTAAACTGTGCCGATGAGTTCGTCGGGCAGGTACTGCTGCGGGGCATAGTGGTTTGGGAAGTCGTGCGGGTATATGTATCCTTGGGCGCGCTCAAAGCCGGCGCCGTCGGCGTGCACGTTTTGCAGCTGGCGCGGGATATCCCCCGTTTTCCCCGCGCGGATATCCGAGAGCGCCGCGTCTATGGCGAGGTAAGCGCTGTTCGATTTAGGCGCCGTGGCCAGCAAAACGGCGGCGTCGGCCAGCGGTATGCGCGCCTCGGGAAGACCCAGCTGCACGGCGCTGTCTACACACGCCTTGACGATGGCGAGCGCCTGCGGGTACGCCAGCCCGATGTCCTCTGCGGCTATTACAAGGAGGCGCCTGCACGGCGACAGGATATCGCCGGCCTCCAGAAGGCGCGCGAGATAGTGGAGCGCGGCGTCCGGGTCGGAGCCGCGGATGGATTTCTGCAGCGCCGACACAATGTCGTAGTGGCTCTCGCCGTCCCGGTCGTAGCGCATGGCGCTGCGCTGCGATACGACGCGTGCGTCATCGAGCGTTATGGCAGCGCGGCCGCCGCTTTTATCCGACGCGGAATATAAGAGCTCGACTGCGCATATCGCCTTTCGGACATCGCCCCCGCACGACGAGGCGATATGGCGCCGCGCCGGCTCATCCATGATTACGGTAACGCCGTCGCGCGCCTCCAAGTACGCAGCCGCCCTCTCTATGGCGGCCTCTACCTCCTCAGGCGGCACGGGTTTGAACTCAAAGACCGTGCAGCGGCTCAAAATCGCGTTATAGATATAAAAATACGGATTTTCCGTAGTTGACGCGATAAGGGTGATCTTGCCGTTCTCAATGAACTCGAGAAGCGACTGCTGCTGCTTTTTGTTGAAGTACTGTATCTCGTCGAGGTATAGCAGCACGCCGTCCGGCGCCAGCATGGTGCCTATGTCCGCGAACACGTTTTTTATGTCGGAAATGCTTGCCGTCGTTGCGTTGAGCTTGTGGAGCGCCCTGCCTGACTCGCGCGCTATGATGCCCGCCAGCGTAGTCTTGCCGGTTCCCGAAGGCCCGTAGAACACCATGTTCGGCACGTCTCCCCCTGCGACGATCCGCCGCAGCAGGCCGTTTGAACCCAATATATGCCCTTGACCCACGATGTCGCCAAGCGCAAGCGGCCTGAGCTCATCGGCAAGCGGCCGTTTATACATGGTTAATGCTCATAGAGAGGATGGCGCGCGCACAGTGCCTCCACTTCCGAGCGGATACGGGAGGCGTTGGACGCGAGATCCGTTGCAGTCAGGAATATGAGCTCGGCGACCCTCGCCATGTCGTCCGGGGTAAAGCCGCGCGTCGTTACGGCCGGGGTGCCAAGGCGAAGGCCGCTCGTCAGCGACGCGTTTTCCGGGTCGTTTGGTATCTTGTTCTTGTTTGCGGTGATATACACGCAGTCGAGCATCTGTTCCATGTCGCGCCCCGTGAGGCCGAAACGCCGCAGGTCGAGCAGCACGAGGTGGTTGTCCGTGCCGCCGGATACAAGGTCGAAGCCGCGCGATACCAGCGCGTCCGCCAGCGCGGCGGCGTTGCGGCGTATGCGCCGCTGGTAGTCGGCGAATTCCGGCCTCAGCGCCTCGCCGAACGATACCGCTTTTGCCGCGATGACGTGCATGAGCGGCCCGCCCTGCGCGCCGGGGAACACGGAGCTGTCTATCCTCTTGGCGATCTCCGCGTTGTTTGTCATGATGAATCCTCCGCGCGGCCCGCGCATGGTCTTGTGCGTGGTGCTCGTCACAATATCGGCGTAAGGCACGGGGCTGGGGTGCTCACCGCCGGCTACGAGCCCGCATATGTGGGCGATGTCAGCCATGAGATATGCCCCTGTCTCTTTTGCTATCTGCGAAAACGCCTCAAAGTCTATGACGCGCGGATACGCCGAGGCGCCGGCTATTATCATGCGCGGTCTGTGGCGGAGCGCGAGGGCGCGCACCTCGTCGTAGTCTATACGGTTTGTGTCGGGCGTGACGCCATATGACACTATATTGTAATATTTTCCGGAGAAATTGGCGCGACTCCCATGCGACAGGTGCCCACCGTGGCCGAGATCCATGCCCATCACGGTATCGCCCGGATCCACTAGCGAGGTGTATGCCACGTAATTCGCTGACACGCCGGAGTGCGGCTGCACGTTCACGAATTTGGCTCCGAACAGCTTCTTCGCCCGCTCTATTGCGATGTTCTCGACAACGTCCACGTTCTCGCAGCCGCCGTAGTACCTATGGCCGGGATATCCTTCGGCGTATTTGTTCGTGAGCACGGATCCCACAGCCGCGAGTATCGTCTCGCTGACAAAATTCTCGGAGGCTATGAGCTCAATATTTCTTCTCTGCCGCATAAACTCGTCGTTTATAGCCGCCCCCACCTCCGGGTCGCGCTCCGCGACATAATCCATCATCTCTTTAACCACTTGCGTTCCTCCCGACAATAAATATGGCATATCCGTATGCTATTATAACCAAAACCTCGGGATATTTCAACTGCAATCCAAGGGAATCATTTCGTTTGTCATGACTGCGCCGTAACAAACGAGATACGAAGGCTTAGTTCTCGCGTTGTGACGCTCGCAGAGAGCATTTTCCGGGGACTGAATCCCCGGAAAATGCGAAATTTAACAAT